>CABSAB010000125.1 GCA_902475515.1 uncultured Eubacteriales bacterium
TTTAGGCCGATCAGCAGCCCTTTGCGGAAATACCTGGTGCAGCTGTCCATCCTTCTGGTGCCATCACATCCGCCGCTGCTCCGCAGTCATGGACAGCGCTGAGACGGCAAAAATGCGGACCGGCGAATTCCCGCCAGTCCGCTTCGGTCGGTCATATAGAAAACCGCCCGAAAAGCAAGCGCTTCTCAGGCGGTTCTTTTTATACATGCAGCAGGGCCCCCGCAATGCCGAAGTAAAGCAGCATCGACACGGAATCCATCACCGTGGAAATCACAGGCGAGGCCATAATGGCCGGGTCCACATGAATGAGCTTCGCGAACATCGGGAGCAGGCTGCCGATAAACTTTGCAATAATAATGATCAAAAACAGTGACAGCGATACCACTAACGTGATCACCGTCTGGCCAGGATAGGTCAGAAGCAGCCGGGCCGTATTCACCGCGCACAGGGCAAGCCCGCACAGCGCCGCCACCCGCAGCTCTTTCAGTGCGACCCGCAGCCAGTCCTTCAACTGAATATCGCCCACAGACATACCGCGGATGATCAGTGTGCTGGCCTGACTTCCGGCGTTGCCCGCCGTACCGGTAAGCATGGGCATACAGGTCACCAGCAGCGGAAATGCCACAAACGCCGCCTCATAATGGGCTAAGATCGCCCCTGTGAACATAGCCGAGATCATCAAAAACAGCAGCCAGAAAATGCGGTTCTTCGCCAGCTCAAACACGCTGGCCTTCAGATACGGATGGTCCGACGGCGCAATGGCGGCCATCTTCTCCATGTCCTCCGTGGCCTCTTCCTCAATGACGTCCATGACATCGTCGGCGGTGATAATGCCCACCAGGCGGTTTTCCTTGTCCACCACGGGCATGGCCAGAAAGTCGTATTTCATCATGGTCTGGGCGGCTTCTTCCTTGTCGTCCAGAGTAGCGGCGGCAATCACATCCGTCTGCATGATGTCCTCAATGAGTTTGTCGTCGGCGCTCAGGAGCAGCTCCTTCACCGTCACGACGCCCTCCAGCACCCGGCGGCGGTTGGTCACATAACAGGTGTAAATCTGCTCGGTCTCCTCTCCCCGCTGCCGGATGCGTTCAATTGCCTGCAAGACCGTCATATCCTTATGCAGGTCCATATACTCGGCAGTCATGATGCTGCCGGCGGAATCCTCGGGGTATTTGAGGAACTGGTTGATGAGCTTTCGGGTCTCCGGCCGGGTGTTTTTCAGCACACGCTTCACGACCATGGCCGGCATTTCCTCCAGCATATCCACCGCATCATCCACGAACAGGTCCTCGATGATGGGACCGATTTCCTGGTCGGTAATGGCGTCGATGATGGTCTGCTGGGTCTCAGGCTCCAGCTCGGCAAACACATCGCTGGCCTGGTCCTTCGGCAATGTCCGGAAACAGGTGATCTGCTGGAGCGGAGTAAGCTGCTCCATAAAGGCCGCCACATCTATCTCGTTGGTTTCGGCAATGGCCTCATGGAGCTTTTGATACTGTTTGGTCTCCAGCAGCGTATTCAGCTCGTCAATACGCTGCTGAGGGTCCAGGATATTGTTTGACACAGAAAGATCCTCCTATCTCGAAAATAATAGGAGAAGTGTCAGATATTCGCGCGCAATTCCTACGTCTGCGCCATTCCATCATAAGAGGGACCAGACAAGCGACACAAAGGAACTGCATCGTCACATCTGGTACTTCGTCCGCTAATGTCCACTTGTTGTTCCCCCTTTCAAGACTTGTGATTGTTTTTAGAATACCACGAAACCGCCGGAATTGCAAGGGCGGAAAACCCGCCTTCCCCGGGAATTTCCGTTGCAATTTTTCCCGCCGTGTCGTATACTGGAGGAAATGCGGAAGGAGGGGACGGCCATGGACCGGATCATTTTGCACTGCGACTGCAACAGCTATTTCGCCTCCGTGGAGACCATCCTTCGACCGGAGCTTTCCGCCGTTCCCATGGCCGTAGCCGGCGACCCGGAGAACCGCCACGGCATCATTCTCGCCAAAAATGAAAAAGCCAAAGCCTTCCATGTGCAGACGGCGGAGCCTATTTGGCAGGCCAGGCGAAAATGTCCCGGCCTTGTGTGCGTCCCGCCCCACCACGGCCTGTATACGGAGTATTCGAAGAAAATCAACGACATCTATCTCCGCTATACGGATCTGGTGGACCCCTTTTCCGTGGATGAATCCTTTCTGGATGTGACCCACTCCATCCACCTGTTCCATTGCACCCCGAAGGAGCTGGCGGACCGCATCCGGGCGGAGGTCCGGACGGAGATCGGCCTGACCATCTCCGTGGGCGTAAGCTTCTGCCGGGTCCTTGCAAAGCTTGGCTCGGATATGAAAAAGCCCGATGCCACCACCGTCATCTCCCGGGAAAACTTCAAGGATGTGGTGTGGCCCCGGCCTGTTTCAGAGCTGCTGTTTGTGGGCCGCCAGTCGGACGCGGCCCTGGAGAAGCTGCATATCCGCACCATCGGCGACCTGGCCCGGGCGGACCGGTTGCTCCTGGGCAAGACCTTCGGCAAGCAGGGCGACACTCTCTGGCGCTATGCCAACGGCCTGGATAACGAACCTGTCCTTCCCTACGATACCAAGCGCGAGGTCAAAAGCGTCGGCAACAGCATGACCTTCCGCCGGGACCTCCGGGGTGAAGAGGAGATCCGTGCAGGTATCGCCGCCCTGTCCGATTCCGTGGCCTCCCGCCTCCGTTCCCACGGGCTGAAATGCACCGTGGTGCAGGTGGGCATCAAAAGCCCGGAGTTCAAGTATATCACCCGGCAGGTGACGCTGGACCACAGCACCTATCTCCAAAAGGAGCTTACCACCGTGGTCATGGACCTGGTACGCGCCCATTGGAATCTGAAAAACCCTGTTCGTCTGCTGTCTGTCACGGGGTCCGGCCTTGTTCCGGCGGACGCGCCCATGGAGCAGACCAGCCTTTTTCAGTCCGACGCCGCCTCCTACGAAAATCAGGAGAAGGTGGAGGATGCCATGGCCAAAATACGCGGCCGCTTCGGCAAGGGCGCCATCAGCTTCGGCTATCAGCCCAACGAGGAATTGGGCATCAAAAAAGGCAAAGTCGGCTGGAAAGCCGCCGGGAAGGACGCCCCCGGAGGTTCCTGACATCCACGAAAGGAGCGCTTGGCATGAACAACGGCAAAAAACTTCTGCGCATCGGATTGCTGGCCCTGACGGTCCTGACCCTTTTAAATCTGCTGCTGACCGCCTCACTGGTGGGCTTGGTCTGTTGCATCGTCATTCTGGTCATGGTCTGGGGCATCCGCCGGGGGGACTATTCCCTGACAGGGGCTCTCAGCGTGTTTTTGTATCTGTACGCCGCCGTAAATTTCGTGGTTCTGGCCGTCACCTTGCTCTCCGGCGCCCCTGCCCGCACCTCGGCTCTGATCTGGCTGGGCTTATACTCCGCCGGACTGATGCTCCTGGGCGGACTTCTGCAAACGGAAGCCGTCCGGACTTACTTGAAAACGGCCCAGCCCCCGGAGGAAAAGAAGCGAAAGATCCACTTTTTCCACGGCGGCTGGCGGGACCTGTAACCTGTTACTTCGGAAAATAGACGTTTTGCATAACCTCCACCGTCATGGCCGCCCCTATGGACAACCCCAGCGAGAACGCCTCGCGGCTCTTGATATCGTCTACCGCGTACTGCTCTTCCTGGAGGTTTTCAAATTCCTTCGCCAGCGGGTTTGAAATTTCACAGAGAGTATTGTAGAATTGCTCACTGCGCTCGTCAAAGGGCCGTTCTTTCTCTTCGTATTCCCTGCTTTTACGTACCCGCTTTGTAATGCGCTCGAACAATTCAGCGTCATCATATAGACGTTTTAGGATGGATTCCATAAATAATTCTCCTTCGCAAAAAATTTTCAAATTCATTATACAGTAGTACCACTGAATTGTCAATAGCAGATTATATACAAACGATGAGGTGATTTTAATGCCAGTCAGTGAAGCAAAAAAAGCGGCTGATAAACGATGGAAAGACAAAAACTATACGCAGGTGAAGCTTTCCATGTCCAAAAAGGAGGCCCAAGCTCTTGCGGATTACTGTGCCTTCAAGGGCTTCGCCAAGGCGGGTTTCATCCGCCAGCTCATTAAGGATGCCATCGCTGCCGATCCCGACTATACTCCCCCGGAGGAAAAAAGGCCCGCAGAACCTTGACCCGTCGCCGCAAAATCCGCTATGCTCTCTTGCTCCTCCTTTCCGAATCAAATCCGCTTCGCTGGCCTTCGATTCGGTAAAAAATCATTCTTTTTATGATGTGCAACCGCCGGTTGCGAAACTACCAAGCGCACTTGGTGGCCGGCAACCGGGAATTTTGATAGGATATCGGCGTAAAAACCGTAAGGAGGAATCCGCTATGACCCTAGCAGATAAAATCGTCTACTATCGAAAGTGCCACGGCTGGAGCCAGGAGGACTTAGCCGAACAGCTGTCTGTCTCCCGCCAGTCCGTTTCCAAATGGGAAAGCGCCGCCTCGGTGCCCGAGCTGGATAAGATCATCCAGCTGTCCCAGATTTTCGGCGTCACCACCGACACTTTATTATTAGATTCCGCAGACCTGTCGGAGTCCCCTGCCCCCGTGATCCCGGAGCCGCAGGCGGCTGAGCCGCCCCTCCGCCGCCTGACCTTGGCCGAGGGTCAAAGCTACGCGGAATTGATGCACCGCACCGCAAAGAAATTCGCCCCGGCCGTCGCCGCCTGCATTCTATCGGTGATCCCCCTGATCCTGCTGGGTGGCCTCAGTGAATACCGGGGCATCATTTCTAACGGCATGGCCGGAGGCGTGGGGATCGCGATTCTGCTCTTGATGGTGGCCCCAGCGGTGGCCGTCTTCATCACCGGCGGCATTCAGCTGAGCAAATTTGAATTTATCGGCACCGAACCCTTTGAGGCTACCCCGGAGCTGCTCCATTGGGCCGAGGCCGAGAAGCAGCGGCTCACACCTGTATTCACCCGGCATATTGTCATCGGCGTAGTCCTGTGCATCCTGGGCGTGATCCCCATGATGCTGCTGGGCGGCATGGGTGCGGAGGACTTTTAT
Organism: uncultured Eubacteriales bacterium; assembly: GCA_902475515.1. GTDB lineage: Bacteria > Bacillota > Clostridia > Oscillospirales > Oscillospiraceae > HGM13006. The sequence goes on from CABSAB010000125.1 coordinate 5,066, forward strand.
TTGGTACTGACCTTGGTGTTCCTGCTGGCCCTGGTTGCCGTGGCCGTGTACCTGTTCGTCTCCGGCGGCCTGCCCTATGGCTGCTATAATCAGCTGCTTCAGCTGGGCGACTACTCTCCGGAGCAAAAGCGTATGAACCGGTTCGCCAGTCTCTACTGGTGCTTCGTCACGGTGATCTATCTTGTAGTGAGCTTCCTGACAAACCGCTGGGATCTGACCTGGCTCATTTGGGCCTGCGCCGGAATTCTGTTCGGCGGTGTATGCGCCTTTGCCGGCGGAAAACGAAAATAACGCAAAAGCCCTTCCCGTCATCATGGA
>CABSAB010000126.1 GCA_902475515.1 uncultured Eubacteriales bacterium
ATTTCACCACATCCCAGAAGCCCGCATCCCCCAGGTGGCTCACGTCCACGATCATCCCCAGGCGGTTCATCTCCCGGACGATCTCGATGCCCGCGGGCTTCAGGCCGTATTCCGGTCCGACCAGGGGTTCATTCTGAGGACTGATGCCCGGGAAGCCCAGCTCATTTTCAAAATTCCAGGTGAGGGTCGCCATCCGGGCTCCCAAGCGGTACAGGGTCCGCACCACTGCCGGGTCGCCTTTGAACACCGCTCCCTCCTCCAGGGTCAGGAGCACGGAGATCTTCCCCGCCTTGGCATTCCGCCCGATATCGTCATAGCACAGCACCGGGGCGATCAGGTCCCGATTCGCTTGCAGCTGCTCCTCATACACATCGATGAGCTCCAGGACGTTCACCAGGGGGTCCGGCTCTTTGCCCAGGAATACGAACATGGCCAGGTTCTGAAGCAGGTAATCGCCTTTCTGGAGCTTCTCCAGATCGATGTGGAGGCCGTTTTTTCGAAGGGACTGTATTTCCCCATCCTTTTGCCCATGCCAAATGGCAGAGATGGTGTCGCAGTGCATATCGACAACTTTCATGGTATCACACCTTTTCTGATCGGTTTTACCGTAAGTGTAGTATATCCCCGGCAAAAAATCAAGAAAAAAAGCGCCCGTTTCCGGACGCTGACGCAGGTCAAAGGCCCCTGCCCTTTCCCATGAGCAGCCGGGTGAGCCCGCCGGGCTTCTTGATGGTTTGCAGCACAGAAAAACCGCACTTTTCAAAATTTCTGCGGCTGGGCACATTGTCCGGGGCCACGGTGCCCAGGAGATAGGGGTAAATCGGCTCTGTCAGTTCCACCGCCCGGCGGAACATTCGGCCCATGATCCCCAGGCCCTGGAATTCCGGCAACACCGCCGCCGAATCCATCATCGCTACCTCCAGGAGCTGCTCCTTGGAAAAGGCCAGATAGTGGCCCAAATTGTTCTCGGCAAGGCCCGGCACGCAGACCAGAAAGAAACCCGCAGGGGTACCATCTGCTTCAGCCAGCAGCGTAAAGCCCGCCTCTTGAATATGCGCGGCAACATAGGGCGCATCGTCGGTAATATAGGCGCTGGGGTCCGCCATGGCCCCATGGGCGGCGGTCATGATCGATAGAATGGCGGGAACATCAGACAGCGCCGCCATGCGAAGGGTGATCTCAGGCATCCGGTTACCTCCATCGTCCGATAAAACTGCCGCAGAAACCATATTCTGCGGCAGTGCAGTTTATGTATCCAGCGGATGATGGCACGCCACCTGCCGCCCCCCACATTCCCGAAGCCCGGGGCGCTCCTTTGCGCAGAGCTCATCCGCATAGGGGCACCGGGTCCGGAAACGGCAGCCCGAAGGCGGGTTCACCGGGCTGGGGATCTCACCCATTAAAAGCTCCCGGCCGTCATCCCGGAGGGACGGATCGGGCTTGGGCACGGAATCCAGCAGGAACCGCGTATAGGGATGCCGGGGCTGCTCATAGATCGCCGCCGTCCCGCCCACCTCACAGATACAGCCCAGGAACATCACACACACACGGTCCGAAATATGCCGGACCACGCTGAGATCATGGGAGATGAACAGATATGTCAGCCCATACTGCGCCTGCAGGTCCTCCAGGAGGTTGATGACCTGAGACTGGATGGACACATCCAGCGCCGACACGGGCTCATCGCAGACGATCAGCTTCGGCTGCAGGGCCAGGGCCCGGGCAATGCCGATGCGCTGCCGCTGGCCGCCGGAAAACTGATGGGGATAGCGGTGGAGAAATTCCCGGGGAATGCCCACCTCGTCCATGAGCTCCAGCACCCGCGCCCGGGTGGTTTCTTTGGTAGGATAGACCTTATGAGTCTTTAACGGCTCGGCAATGATTCCCTCCACATCCATGCGGGGATTCAGGGAGGCATAGGGGTCCTGGAAGATGATCTGCATCTCCCGCCGCATTTCCCGCAGAGCCTTACCCTTCAGGGTAGAAATATCCGTTCCGTCAAAGCACACCTTGCCGCCGGTCGGCTCCAAAAGGCCCAGAAGCAGACGGCCCAGGGTGCTTTTTCCGCAGCCGCTCTCTCCAACCAGGGCCAAAGTCTCGCCCTGATAAATCTCCAGGCTCACCTGGGAGACCGCATGCACCGCAGCCTTTTTCCCGCAGCCGGACACGGGGAAATCCTTCACCAGATCCTGAATTTCTACCAGAACCTTGGGCTTATTCATGGACGCTTCCTCCCCTCTCGCAGCGGAAACAGCGGACCTTGTGGCCCGGGGCTGTCTCAAAGAGCGCCGGGCGCTCCCCACGGCAGCGGTCATCCGCGTGATCGCAGCGGGTGCAGAAGCTGCAACCCTGGGGCAGTTTCAGAAGATTCGGCACCACGCCGCGGATGCTGTAAAGCCGCTCCACCTGACAGTCCAGCCTGGGCATGGACTGCAAAAGGCCGGTGGTGTAGGGATGCTGGGTATGCCCGAACAGCTCGAAGGTCTCCCCCTGCTCCATGACCTTGCCGGCATACATCACATAGACATAGTCGCACATCTGGGCCACCACGCCCATGTTGTGGGTAATGAGCAGGATGGACGTACCCTGGGTATCCCGCAGCTGCTTCATGAGCCGGAGGATCTGGGCCTCAATGGTCACATCCAGGGCTGTGGTGGGTTCGTCGGCAATCAAAAGCTCCGGCTTGCAGACCATGGCCATACCGATCATCACCCGCTGACGAAGGCCGCCGGAGAGTTGATGGGGATAGGCGTTGTAGCGTTTTTCCGGCTCGGGGATGCCCACCTGCCGGAATATCTCCAGCACCTGGGCCTTGGCCTCGGCCCGGCTGACATTCTGATGGAGCAGGATGGCCTCCCGCACCTGATGGCCCACAGTATAGACCGGGTTCAGGGAGGTCATGGGTTCCTGGAAGATCATGGCGATCTCATCCCCACGGACCTTCCGCATCTCTTTAGGCGTGGCCTCCAGCAGGTCCCGGCCCAGGAGCATGATCTTTCCGTCCACCACCTTGCCGGGCTTTTTCACCAGCTGCATGACACTCATGGCTGTCATGCTTTTGCCGCAGCCGGACTCTCCCACCAGGCCGATGATCTTGCCCTTGGGAATCTCAATAGACACATCGTCCACCGCCGGAAGCACGCCCTTGCTGGTGGGAATCTGTGTCTTGAGGTGTTCAATTTTCAGTGTATATTCCATGGCCGTTCCTCCTCACTGCTGTTTGCCGTAGGGGTCCAGCACGTCCCGCACCCCATCGCCCAGGAAGTTAAAGGCCAGGGCCAGCACCAGGATCGCCACGCCGGGGGCGATGGCAATGACCGGGTTGGTAAACAGGTAATCCTTCCCCTCAGAGACCATCAGGCCCCAGCTGGTGGCCGGGGATTCGGCCCCCACGCCCAGAAAACTCAGGCTGGATTCCGACAGGATGGAACTGGGAATATTCAGCGTAAACAGCACGATGAGAGACGGCAGGCAGTTGGGCAGAATATGCCGGAACATGGTGGTAAAGTTCCCCACACCGATGCTCCGGGCCGCCTCCACATACTCCTTTTCCCGCAGGGATAGGGTCTGGGACCGTACCACACGGGCCGTACCCGCCCAGGAGACGATGGTCAGCGCCAGAAAAATATTGATAATGCCCTTGCCCAGGGTGTACATGACCACCATGGCCAAAAGCAGCGACGGAAACGCCATGGTGATATCCGCCAGGCGCATGATAATGAAATCCACCGTTTTCCCCAGATAGCCGGACATCAGGCCCAAGAGGGTGCCCAGCAGCATGGAGATCAACGTGGGAAAAATACCGATGCACAGGGAAATGCGCGCCCCGTAGATCATCCGGCTGAGGACGTCGCGGCCCAGCTGGTCCGTACCAAAGATATGCTCCGCGCTCATGCCCTGGAGCCGGGCTGTCAGGTCCTGGGCTGTGGGGTCATAGGGCGCCACCAGGGGCGCGAAGATCGCCGCCAGGGTGATCAGCAAGATCACCACCGCCGAGGCCACCGCCAGCTTATTCTCCCGGCACATGCCCTTCAGCTTGTCTAAGATCCCGTCGTTTTCGCCCAGCTCTGCGGCCAGTTCCGCCTGACGCTGGAGCTCTTCGGAATCCAATGTGGCTGTGGGTGCGCCCGCAGATGCTTGTTTTTCCGTTTTCATACTTGCGCCTCCCTTCTCAGCCATCGGTGCGGATTCTGGGGTCAATGACCGAATACAGCACATCCGCAATGAGATTGCCCAGAATGATCAGCGCTGTGGTGAAGATCACCGTGCCCTGCAGCAGGGGCATATCCCGGCTGGAGATGGCATCCACCGCCAGCCTTCCCACACCGGGGATGGCAAAGACCGTCTCAGTGATCACCGCGCCGGAAAGCAGCGACGCCACCTGAATGGCCATCATGGTGATCACAGGCAGCAGCGCATTCTTAAAGGCATGGCGCACGATGACGCCCGTCTGTCCACGGCCCTTGGCCCAGGCCGTGCGTATGTAGTCCTCCTCCAGGGTCTCCAGCAGGTTGGAGCGTGTGAGCCGGGCGATGGTGCCTGCAGAGCTCCATCCCAGCACAATGGCCGGGAGCACATAGCTCTGAAACCCATCCGTGCCAGACACCGGGAACCAGCCCAGCTTGTAGGCAAACACATATTGGAACAACAGCGCCGCCCAGAATACCGGCATGGAGACGCCCAACAGGCTCACACCCATAAAGAGGCGGTCCACCAGAGAGTTTTTCTTCACCGCGGAGATGATCCCCGCCGGGATGCCGATGAGCCAAGCCACCACGGCCGCAAACAGCGAGAGCTTCACCGTATAGGGAAACGCATCCATGATCAGGCCTGTCACATCCCGGTTGAGCTTATAGGATATCCCGAAGTCCCCATGGAGGGCATTGCCGATATACCGGCCAAACTGCACCAGGATGGGATCGTTAAGGCCGTAATACTCCGTCATACGTTCAATGACATCGGGCTTTACATGTTCCTTAAGCATAATGGCCGCAGGATTTCCGGGCACCACGTTCAGCATCCAGAAAATCAGCAGCACCACACCGATCAAAACCGGTATGGAGATCAGGATTCGGTTGATGATCTTTTTCGCCAAGGGGCAGCCTTCCTTTCCGGGCCATGATGGGGCCTAATGCCGCAGCATTTGTATATTTCGTATATTATACGGGAATTTTGTCCGTTTCGCAACCGTAATCTTTTGCCTTACAGCTGCTTCCACAGGAGCCGGTTCTCCGAAAATTCCGCCGCCAGCCGTCCCTGGTCCTTCAGGTAGCTGAGATAGGAGCGGACGGTGCTCCCCACCAGCACATACTGCTCAAAATTCATGGTCAGGCCGTAATCCGCAAA
>CABSAB010000127.1 GCA_902475515.1 uncultured Eubacteriales bacterium
TTTGACTTCCCCCCAGTATGACGGCATGGTGGAGGGCATTGATGTGGTCGCCGCGTATATCCCGGTGGAAAGCAAGGGCGATACCGTCCATGTGGATTGGACCCTGGCCGGTACCAGCACGGACGGCCTGTGCATCTCCACCGCGGTCAGCGCGGATGACCTGCCGCTCCTGCTGAAGATGTGGGACTACTGCTGCTCCGAGGAGGGCAGTGTGCTGCAGAACTACGGCGTGGAGGGTGAGACATATACCGTGGAAAACGGGGAGCCGAAACTTTCGGAAATGGTCACCAACAGCGAGCTGCCTGCGTTCTCCTTGGCACTGAACGTGTATACCCTGGGCGATATGGCTGTGGGCATCATCGACAAGACCCGGGAACAGGCCACTTATTCAGACAAGCAGCTGGAGGCCATTGACCGTTGGAAGACCAATGTAGACGACGCCTATAATCTGCCGAGTCTGATGAGCCTGAATGCGGAGGAGACCGCAGCTTTCAATGAAAAATTCTCCGATATTCTGACCTATGTGAACACCTTTACCCTGTCCGTCATCATTGGAAACGCCGTGCTGGACGACGCAGCCTGGGACGGCTACCGTGCGGAACTTGACGGCATGGAGCTGGATACGTGCATTGCCCAGTACCAGGCCGCCTATGACCGCTATATGGCACGGTGATATGCAATCATCGTTCAGCCGCAGGGGGACCTGCGGCTGAACGTCAAGGAGGAAGCAACATATGACATTTACAACGGAGCAGCTGGTGGATCGCTGGGAACACCTGCGGGCCATCAAGAATCTCATGGGGCGGATGTCCGCGGACTACACCCTGAAAAAAGAGGGGCAGATGTATGAAAAATACTGGTCCCGCCGGGAGGATGTCACCCTTGCCGCCAACGAGGGATGGTATTTGGGCGCCGGGGCGGTCAGGGGCTACTATGAGACCCTGGCGGAGAGGATCACGGCCCAGAGCAAGCTCATTGCGGACATCTTCCCGGAGGAATTGGGCGGGAAGTCCGAGGCAGAACTCAACGGGGTAGGCACCATGGACTATAAGCCCGTGGATACCCCCGTGGTGGAGATCGCCGCCGACGGCAAGACTGCCAAGGGCATCTGGTGCATTCGCGGCAGCCACAGCAAAATTCTCCCCTCAGGCCCGGTGGCCTACTGGGAGTGGGGCTGGTTCGCGGCGGATTTCATTCTGGAGGACGGCGCGTTTAAAATCTGGCATTTACAGTATCTTCAAGAGGTCTGCCGTCCCAGCGGCCACCCGTGGTGCGGGGATGAGAATGTGTATGAAGCCCTGCCGGAATTTGCGGCAGCAACGGAATTCGTATTCCCCACCCCCACCGTGTCGGAAACCGTACGGGAACGGTACAGCGGGTCGCGGCCCTTTACCCCATCCCCCCGGGTGCCGGAACCCTATGAGACCTTTTCGGAGACCTTTACCTACGGAAAGGAGGGCTTTTGATGCAGTACACCACTGACGAGCTGGCTGTGCGCCTGTGGGACACGGAGCACATCCGCCATACCATGAACCGGATGTGCTATTACATCAGCAATGGCAATTTTCGGGGCTGCCTGAATGACCTGTGGGTGCAGCAGCACAAGCGTACCGCCTCCCTGGGCTACAACAACGGCTACTACATCGGCATGGACGAGATCGTCCGGCATTGGGTGCTGGGAAATGCGGATGTCCGAAAAACCGGCTCCGCCCGCATGGAGACCCTCACCACACCGCTCATCAAGGTCCACGGGGACGGCAAGACCGCCCAGTATCAGGGCTATATGCTGGGGTTCCGGTCCGATACCAAGGCGGACGGCACGCTTACGACCTACCTGACCCTGGACATGTGCTTTGCGGATCTCATCAAAGAGGACGGGACATGGAAGATATGGCATCTGATCCTGATGCACGACCATACCATGGAAGCCGGAAAGCCTTACGGAAAGGTCCCCACCTTCGGCTGGCAGGATCCGCTGGAGCCATCCTTTGGGACGCCCACGGTTCTGCAGGAACTCCATGATCCCTCCTACGGCTGGGAACTTCTGTATGACGATATGCCGAGAGAGCTGGATACTTACTCGGAAAAATACAGCTACGGGCCCTATGGAGACTTCGGCAAGAAGTACTTCCAGCGGGACAAACGCTGAGGGAGGGACGGAATATGAGCAACTTAACGTTAGAGCAGCGGCTCCACAATGCCCTCGGCAGCCAGAAGGTGGAGGAATACAAGGCCCGTCACGCCTACCTCCACGGCATTATGTACTCCAAGCAGGAGTGGGACGTGTTCTGGCATAAATCTCCCAATACCACCTGGGCGCACCAGTTTGGCCGCATGGTGGGCTGGGAGGAAGTCTACTACAACAGCGTGGTGCATACTGACGCCAACATGCTGGGCCTTGCCATTAAGAAGATGCAGTCCATGGAGGAAATGTGGGGTCATGACTTCCTGTCCACGGGAAAATCCGGCTGCCATGCCCTGGCCTCCGATGTAATTGAGGTAGCAGAGGACGGCATGTCCGCCCGGTCATTCTACCTGACCCCCGGCACCATGACCGGCGGCATGGGCATGGGCCCCGCAAACGGCCCCGTGTGCCGGGGCGGCGGCTGGCTCTGGGAGCGGTACGGCTCGGAGTTTGTGTTCGTAGACGGGGAATGGAAGTGGTTCCATGAGCATGTCTGCCCGGACACCGCGGGACAGTACGATGTGGGCAACTGGGCCCATGACCGCTATGTGGACTACCGCAGCGGCAAGCTGAAGATCGGCGATCTGGGCGGCTATCCGGACCGGCTCACGGAACCCGGCACACTGCACTACGACTATTCCATTATCCAGACTGTCCAGGACACGGTGCCCCCACCGCTGCCCTACAAGACCCTGGACGACCAAAACACCTATTCCCCCGGCCGCACAGACCCCACGGGGAAAATCACCGTCAAGACCGCCGGTTCGCAGAAAATGGAGTGGGACCAAAGCGACAACTACTTTGACCACGCGCTGGATGAGGTGTAGCCGGAGTAAACGGTATTACGCAGATATGTCTGGTGAAGCAGACAACGAAAGGCAGGCACACGAAAAACCGTGTGTCTGCCTTTGCTATGGCGCTTTAGCGGGGCCAGGAACCGGGTCGGGTAGAACGGCAAAGCGTAGCATGGGCAAAGGGATTGGTGCGCCTATTTTTCCACCCAAAGCCATTCATCTCACAATCAAGCGAAAGGACGGAAACAATTGAAAAATCAAAACAAACTACTTAGCAGCAACAAAATAACCCCGGTGATCCTGTCGGAGATGGAAAACCTGCTCCCACTACTGAGTGCGGAGCAGGTTTTTGTATTGCAGGAGGATATTGTATCAAACGGTTGTTATTCTCCCATCATTGTCAATCAGGACATGATAGTCATCGATGGTCATAACCGCCACCGGATTTACACGGAGCATAACATCCCCTATCAAATGCTGGCAGTTCACTTTGACGATCTGCTGGAAGCCAAGCATGGACACCCAGAAGAACCGCCGCAATCTGACGACTTGGGAGCTGGGCAATATCGCCCTGAAGCTAGGCCACCTCCTTTTGACGCCGTATGTGCAAGCTGTATGACAGTGTTTTGATTATAACATTGATCTGCCAGAGCCAGCAGTTTGTCATATTTAAGCCCTTGGGCTTTAATATGCACTGCAATGACTTCATAGGGATCTTCTGCATCCACCGGCGCCCGTTTTAGCATGTTCAGGACATCCAGGGTTTGCAGATATTGCTTATTCTCTGCATTGACCGGTGTCTTAGGTGGCCGAATGAAAACCCCCAGCTTCTCATCCGAGCGGACGCAATTCTTTGCATGATTCGTTGCCAATGTGCGCTGTCGCGGCAATTGCGAAGTGAGTCCCATCTGGTGGAGCACAGTAAGACCTGTTTCATACCCCTGATCCGGTAATAAATATCGGTCAGCAATCAAACGTTCTTTGTTGATCGCACTTTCACCAAAGGGGGTACAGACAGTCCTGTAATAGATCCCCTTTTGATAGCAGCGAAGATCCGGCAGGCTTTGCGCATCCATAATACGTTTCATTGCTACTGCAGTTGCTGCTGCCGCTGCCGGTTCCGTTATCTCATATTCTCCCGCAATCTGTAATGCGATTTGTTTTGTATAAATTGGAATTCCCACTTTTACTTGTTTCAAGATTCCACAAATAAAATCTACATAGGTATTCTTCATTTGGCACACCTCCTTCGATATATTATATTCAATTTTCAATTTTATATCTCGTCTATATTATATCACATTGTTTGAGCTTGTCAATTTGATTTTTTAACCCGCCCTCCGGCGGCATATGGGGACCGGGCACTCCCGGAAAGCTGCAAAATGTACAATTTTGCGATGCTTGCCAGTCCCGCCACGGGCGGGGCCGCTAAAAGCGGAGGCACTCCGGCCTGATTTTTGATGAGTGATATTGCGCTAGAAGAACAGCTCGTGGTAAGCAGAAGACCACGGTTGCAATCGTCTGGCTGATCACAACAGCCGGAACGCTCTCAATCCCCACGACGGAGTTCAGCAGGAACGTGCCTACGATAATCAGCAGGATGGGAAGGAGCGAGAGCCAAAAGGATGGAAGGCCCAACTCATCGGCACGGTGATATTCCTTGAAGATCCCGTCTGCACTGTCGCTTTCCACATAGCCCTCGTTGGCCTTGCGTGCCTTGCGGACCAGGAACCAGATAAACAGGCTGCCAAGTGTCAGCGCAACAATCGCCATAATGACTCCCAGCAAAGGCGCAGCTCCGAGCGAGGTGCCCAAAAAGCCTGCAATCACTGCGTTTAGACCAGGAATTCCGGGCAAACAGTATGCTAACGTGGATACTGTCAGGGTGCAGATCATGCCGATATAGCGCGGAAGATTTGCCTCCCTCAGCAGTGGAATGGAGATCGCGGCGACAATCAGAAAATAAGTAGGGCTTCCCGAGAGCATAAGGATCAGCGCTGTCAGGACAATGATCAGCGGAGCGTTCTTCTTCCCGAGTTTTTTTGTCAGCGTATGGGCAATGCTTTGGGCGCAGCCTGAGGCACCCATTACATTTCCAATTACGGAGCCTGATATAAACATAAGTCCCATGTTGGTGATAAAGCTGCACATCCCGGTGGGGAATGTAGTGAAAAATGCGGTGACAAAGCCCTCCGAGGACACCAGCGCCAACAGCGCGGCGCAGACAATACCGACAAAGGCCTGGGAAAGGCCGCGGAACATCAGGTACGCAAATAAAGTGAATGCCAGGATCAATACTGCGCCGGAGATAATAATCTGCAAGGTAGCCATCACATT
>CABSAB010000128.1 GCA_902475515.1 uncultured Eubacteriales bacterium
GCGGCCCTATAAGGAAGCAGATAAGCTGACCCAGAAGGTCAAGGTCGGCGGCCGGCGCATCCACCGCAGCCGCAGGAGGATTTTCCCTGCCGCTTGTTTCGCGCCATGCTGTATATCACACAGCCCAACACTGCGGCCACAAGAACTCCGGCGATGATCGTCGCCACATTCTCCGAAAACCATGTCAGCATGTCGTTTCCTCCTTTGCTTGCCGCTTACACGCCGACCTTGACCTTCTGGGTCAGCTTATCTGCTTCCTTATAGGGCCGCACCAGCATGAAGATCATGAATACCGCAACCGCCAGCGCGCAGATCAAGCCCACAATGTTGAGGTTCCCCGTAAAGGCGGAACCCACCTGATAGACGATCAGCGAGACCGCATAGGCAAACACACACATATATCCGATGGCTGCCAGGGTCCACTTGCCGCTACACATCTCCCGCTTGATGGCACCCATGGCCGCAAAGCAGGGCGCGCACAGCAGATTGAAGATCATGAAGCTGAACGCGGAAAGCTGGGTATAATCCGCCGCCACCAGGCTCCAAATCTCGTCGCCGTTTTCCGCCAGCTCCCCGGCGAAGTTGTAGAGGATGCCAAAGGTGGCAACCACGTTCTCCTTGGCGATGAGACCCGTGACCACAGCCACAGCCGCCTTCCAGTTACCAAAGCCCAGGGGCGCAAAGATCACATCGATCACGCCACCGATGGACGCCAGCACGGAGTTGTTCAGGTCCTCCACCATTCCAAAGGCGCCGTCCTCCCAGCCAAAGCCCTGGAGGAACCAGAGGATCACAGAGGAAAGCAGAATAATGGTACCGGCCTTTTTGATAAAGGACCAGCCACGCTCCCACATGGAGCGGAGCACGTTCACGATCTTGGGCGCATGATACGCGGGCAGCTCCATAACAAAAGGCGCAGGCTCTCCCGCAAAGGGCTTGGTCTTTTTCAGCATAATACCGGAGATGACGATGGCCGCCACACCAATGAAATAAGCCGAAACCGCCACCAGTCCGCTGCCGCCGAACAGAGCGCCGGCGATCAGACCGATGATGGGCATTTTTGCGCCGCAGGGCACAAAGCAGGTGGTCATGATGGTCATACGCCGGTCCCGCTCATTTTCAATGGTCCGGGAAGCCATCACACCGGGCACGCCGCAACCTGCGCCGATGAGCATGGGGATAAAAGACTTGCCGGACAGGCCAAACTTCCGGAAGATCCGGTCCATGATAAACGCAATCCGGGCCATATAGCCGCAGTCCTCCAACGCCGCCAGCAGCAGGAACAGCACCAGCATCTGGGGCACAAAGCCCAGCACCGCGCCAACGCCTGCCAGGGCACCATCGCAGATCAGACCAACCAACCAATCGGCCACGCCCCAGCCCTCCAGGGCTCCTCTGGGGATCTCCACCAGCCATTCCGTGCCCAGCACGTCGTTGGTCCAGTCCGTCAGGAAAGAGCCAAAGGGCCCCATGGCGATCCAATAGACCAAGAACATCACCACCGCAAAGATGGGCAGCGCCAGGATCCGGTTGGTGACGATCCGGTCGATCTTGTCGGAGACCGACAGCGCTCCGGCACGTTTTTTCCTGTAGCAGCCCTTCATCAGCGCCCCGATATAGACATACCGCTCCGCAGTGATGATGCTCTCGGCATCGTCGTCGCACTCCTTTTCAGCAGCCTGGATATCCGCCTCGATATGCTCCAGCACATTCGCGGGAAGCTTCAGCTGCTCCAGCACCTTATCATCCCGCTCGAAGATCTTGATGGCATACCACCGCTGCTGCTCCTCGGGAAGATTATGTACCGCGGCTTCTTCAATATGGGCAAGAGCATGCTCCACCGCGCCGGAGAAGGTGTGCATGGGCACGGTCTTCCCCGCCTTTGCCGCGGAGATGGCCGCTTCCGCCGCCTCCATAACGCCGTTGCCCTTCAGGGCGGAGATCTCTACGATCTTACAGCCCAGTTCCCGGGAAAGCTCTTGGGTATCGATGCGGTCTCCGTTCTTCTTCACCACGTCCATCATGTTCACGGCCACTACCACAGGAATGCCCAATTCCGTGAGCTGGGTGGTTAGGTAAAGGTTCCGCTCCAGGTTGGTGCCGTCTACAATATTTAAGATGGCGTCCGGGCGCTCATTGATCAGGTAATTCCGGGCCACTACCTCTTCCAGTGTGTAGGGAGACAGGGAGTAGATGCCGGGCAGATCGGCAATGGTGACGCCGTCATGCTTTTTCAGCTTTCCTTCTTTTTTCTCAACCGTAACGCCGGGCCAGTTTCCCACAAACTGATTGGACCCGGTCAGCGCATTGAACAGCGTGGTTTTTCCGCTGTTCGGGTTGCCTGCCAGGGCAATTCGAAGTTCCATGTTGATTCCTCTCTTTCATAATTAGTCACCGCTAACCAATTCGTTTAAAAAAACGGGGTCATCCCCAAAGTCAGGAGGTCACTCCACCTGGATCATATCCGCATCCGCCTTCCGCAGAGAAAGCTCATAGCCACGGACCGTGACCTCCACAGGATCTCCCAGGGGCGCGACCTTGCGAACGGTCACAGATACGCCCTTGGTGATGCCCATATCCATGATCCGGCGCTTCACGGCGCCCTCTCCGCACAGCTTCACCACGGTGACGGTGTCGCCGACCTTAACATTTCGCAGCGTTTTCATCGTTACATCTCCTTCAATGTGATACTGGAAAATCATCAGACCATGATTTTCTGCGCCATTTCCCTGCTGATGGCCACCCGGGCCTCTTTGACGTTCACGATCAGATTGCCGCCCAGCATATTAACGATCGTCACCCGCCCTCCGGGTACAAAGCCCAGATTCTCCAGATGTTTTTTTACCTCCGGCTTCCCGCCGATCTTTTTGATGATGGATTCTTCGCCCACAGGGGCCAGCAACAATGGCATTATGCAAGACCTTCCTTTGATTAGTTTTCGCTAACTACTGCGCAGTTATAATGGTTAGCTCTCACTAACCCTCTTCCATATCATATCACATTTTTTTCATCTGTCAATGCCTTTTTCAAAAAACTTTGCAAAAAAGCAGGCAGAGCCTCTCCACAGGAGATACCCCGCCCGCTTTTTTGCGCTAGCCCCTGGCCGCATTCCCGCCGGTTTTCTGCTGCTTTATGACCCCGCTGCACATATATTTGGACATATCCATGGCCAATCTCCGGCACACCGGCGCGGTATTGACAAAGGCCTCATAGTTTTTATCCTTCATATTGACCGCGATGGCCTCCATCAGCTCCGCCTCATGGCTCACCATGGCCGACCACTCCGTCGGCTTCCAGTAGGGATTGAGCTTGCTGAGCATCAGCGCGATCTCCTGGCCGTTCTGCCGCCACTTCTCCAGCGCTTTTCCCGTTTCGGCGCTGCCCTTCAGCAGGCAATCCACATAGCTGGCAAAACAGCCGCTCCGGCTCTTCATCGCATCAATCAATCCGCTGCACTGGGCGGCAGGATAAATGCTGAGCATGATGGTCTCATACATCTGGCTGAGGCTCAAAAGCTTTTGGCGGCTTTCCTCCAAAAACGGCGTTCCAAACACTGCGTTATTGAGGAATATCAGGCTCCAGAAGAGACTGTCGTTGGCATAGTTGGAAAATGCTTCATACAGGAGTTGTTCGTCTTGATCCATATTCGGCGCCCCCTTTCCCTCCATCCTATGTAAATGGCCAGGTCAGGGTTCCGGGCCAAAACGCCCCGTGCCCAAAATATTACCGCAGCACCCGTACGGCTTTGGTCTGTCCGTCAAATTCATTCACAGGCGTTTCTCCCATCATTCCCCGGAACGTTCGATCTTTCCGTCAAAGATATTGTGCTTTCCCAGCCCCTGGCTGAGTTCCTGCAGTTTTTCAAATATCCGCGTCTTTTCCTCCCCCTCCGCCGGGGTGGGCTGGTAGTTATTGCAGTCCCATGCGGAAGACACGGAGCATGGGATTACCCGGACCCTGTCGTCTGCCTCCGGTCCGTCCTCCGTGACGGTAAAGGTCTGCTGAAAGATCATGCAGTCGTAATCCTGAGGATCGCGGTTGCCGCCGAAGCAGAAATTCCCCAAGCTGTAGACGATATATCTGCCTTTGTACACCTCCACCCCCTGAAGCACATGGGGATGATGTCCGATGACCAGATGGGCCCCGGCGTCAATGGCCGCATGGGCAAGCGCCACCTGATCCTCCTCCGGGGTATAGCCCATCTCCAGCCCCCAGTGAAAATTCGCCACGATCACCTGGGCTCCCCGGGCCTGCAGGTCGGCGATCTTCTGCCGCAGCTGGGCGATATAGCTGTCATCCTCGTAAACCGTATACATCCCCAGAAGTCCCACTTTGACGCCCCGGACCTCCATCAGCGCCGTCTCCTCAAAGCCGAAGGGCATGATCCCCGCCTCCGTTAAAGCGCCGCGGGTGTCTTCCAGGCTCTGGGGGCCGTAATCACTGCTGTGATTATTCGCAAGATTTGCCGCTTCCACTGAAGCGCCGCTGAGGATCTCCGTATACTCCCGCGGTCCCTTGAAAGTCCAGGATTTATTTGCCCGCTCCTGGCAGTCTGTGATGGTCCCCTCAAAATTCACCACCGTCAGATCGTCCTGACGGAAGATTTCCCGGACATTTTCCAAAAAGTACGCCGCTCCATAATAGTCGTAAGCTTCTGTGAAAGAGCCTCCATAGCCAAAGCTCTTATCGCTGCCCAGCGTACAGTCCCCGGCAAAGGACAATGTGACAGATACCGGGTCCCGCGAAGGCTCGGCGGTCCGTTCCGCCGACGGTGCGGAAACCGCAGGCTCCGGCGCCGGGCTCCGGCTTACCAAGCGCACACAGAGCACCACCAGAAGCACGATCAGCACCGTCCCGGCACCGCAAAGTGCAGCGATGGTCTTATAGGCTCGCCGCTTCCACTGGTTTTTGATATGTATTCTGATTGCCTTAGGCAGCAGGCGCAGTATTCTCCATGTCTCCCGCATGTATTTCCCTCCCGGCCCATACCTCCGACCCCGGTCTAAGGCGGTTTACGTATGGTTCCGTTTCATTATAGCACGGTTTCCCGCACAATTCCAGGGCCCTCCGTTGTCTTAATTTTTCCGAACACAAAAAGCAGACCAGGAGCAAAACCCCCGGTCCGGCTTCTATGTTTATTCCGGAAAGCATAGCCGCATGCACAGCCGTCCCCGGTCATACTGGGCCTGGATCTCCCCGCCCATTCGCTCCGTCAGGATTTTGGCAATGGAGAGCCCCAGCCCATAGCCTCCGGTCTGGGAGTTGCGGGAGCTGTC
>CABSAB010000129.1 GCA_902475515.1 uncultured Eubacteriales bacterium
ATGGACTGTGCCGCAAAGGCCTCGTTGGCCTCCACCCCGTCGGCGCTTCCGGTGCCCGTATCATCGTCACCCTGCTTCACGAGATGCAGAAGCGGCCCGAGGCCAAGCGCGGCCTGGCCACGCTGTGCATTGGCGGCGGCATGGGTGTTGCGACCATCTTCGAGAAGTGCTAAAATAAGCTTCTAAGGGGAGACGGGTTTTCCCGTCTCCCTTTTTCGTTTGAAAGAAAAAACTTGCCGTGGAGGTGCGTAATGATTCAAGTCATGGACATAAGCGGGCGCTTTCTTTCCCAAGAGGTCTACGAAATTTACGCGCCGTGTATGTATCGGCCCACCTGGGAAAAGTTCTGCGGCAAAGCAGAGAAATATCTCCAGAACGACCACACCCTGCTGCTGGGCGCTGTGGAGAATTCCGCTGTTTTGGGTGTCATGGTCCTGGAATTACAAGATGATGGCGATGCTGAGATCGTCGGCATTGCCGTTTCAGCGGCCCACCGGCGGCGTGGAATCGGACGGCAAATGGTGAAAGCCGCCATGGACTTCCCGGACATTCGGAAAATATATGCTGAAACAGACGATGACGCAATTACGTTTTATCGTAACTGTGGATTTGATATAGAATCTCATGTGGAAAAATTCCCGGATGGGGATGTTATTCGTTATCAATGTATCCTGAGAAAATAAGAACGCGGATTGCCGCGCCAGTGTGCGCACTGGCGCGGCAATGACAGCAGTATTTGAGGTGTTTCAAATGCCAAAAATCATAACCGCCCAGGAGGCCGCAGCCCTGATCCCATCGGGCAGCACAGTGATGTTGGGCGGCTTTTTGGGCTGCGGCGCGGCCTATTCCATCATTGATGCCCTGGACGAGAGCGATGTGGAAAACATCATCGGCATCATGGATGATGCGGCCCTGCTGCACGGTCCCGACGGCTCAGACTACTACGCCTGGGCAAGGCTCCTGCATTCCGGCAAAATCAAAAAATACATTGGCCCCCACATTGGCACCAACCCCGAGGCCAGTGAAATGTGGCTCCGGGGCGAGCTGGAACTGGAGCTGATCCCCCAGGGCTCCATGGCCGAGATGATCCGCGCCGGCGGCGTGGGCATGCCCGGCATCCTGACCCCCGTGGGCCTGGGTACCTTTATGGAGCAAAGCCCCTGGGTGGACCGGAAGCTCAACATTCAGGGGAAGGATTATCTCCTGATGAAAGCCCTCCACGCGGACTTCGCCCTACTGTCCGGCTATCTGGTAGATACAAACGGGAACATCTGGTACAAGGGTACCACCCGGAATTTCGCCCCCCTGATGGCCATGGTGATCGTGGAGGCGGAACATCTGGTGGAGCCGGGGACCATCGAGCCGGAAAACGTGGTGACGCCGGGCATTTTGGTGGACTATATCGTGGTGCGGGAGGAGGCGCGAAAATGGATCGAATCCGAATGAAGAATATCATCGCAAACCGCTGCGCCCAGGAGATCAAGGACGGCTATGTGGTGAATCTGGGCGTGGGCATCCCCACCCGGTGCATTCTGTTCTTCCCCAAGGACGCCCATATCACCCTCCAGGCAGACCCGGGCATCATCGGTCAGGGCCCCGCCCCCAAGCGGGAGGACGCCAATCCCCTTTACACCATCGACGCCTCGGGATTTCCCGCCTCAATCGCTCCCGGCGGGGCCATCATCGATGCGGCTATGAACTTCGGCCTCATCCGCGGCGGCCATATCGACGCCTGTGTGATGGGCGCTCTGGAGGCCGACGCCGAGGGCAGCTTCGGCAACTGGGTGATCCCCGGGCAGAAGCTGGCGGGCATGGGCGGCGCCATGGACCTGGTCTATGGTGCGAGGCTGGTGATTTTAGCCATGACCCACTGCCAAAACGGGGTCCCCAAAATTCTCAGCAAATGTACCCTGCCCCTGACGGGCTACCGGGTGGCGAATATGATCGTCACGGAAAAGGCCGTGATGCACGTAACGCCCCACGGCCTGATGCTCATGGAATACAACCCGGAACTGGGGGACCGGGATACAGCTGTCGCGGACATTCAGGCAAACACCGGGGCCAAGCTGTGGGTCTCTCCCCACTTAAAGCCCATGCCTCTGCCGCCGGAGGATACAATTTCAAAGGCATAGCATCAATTTCCCATAAAATAGTTGCAATTCAAAGGTTCATTCTGTATGATATAGACGCGCCGCATTTGCGGTGCGTCTATTTGTATCGCAAGGAAGGACGTGGAACGATGGACCGGCGCATTCCCGTGGAACTGACCAATATGTGCATGATATACGACGGAGATCAAATATTGGTGCAAAACCGAACCAAGTCTGACTGGCCGGGGCTGAGTTTTCCCGGCGGTCATGTGGAGCAGGGGGAATCCCTGACGGAATCGGTCATTCGGGAGATTCGGGAGGAGACGGGACTGACCATTTCCCATCCGGTACTCTGCGGGGTCAAGGACTGGTCCAATGAGGACGGCAGCCGGTATATGGTCCTGTTTTTCAAGGCAAACGAATTTTCCGGCGAGCTGACCTCCTCGGAGGAGGGGGAAATGCAATGGGTACGGGTTTCGGAGATCGACAATTTGCCCCTGGGGTTGGATTTCCGGGAGATGCTGGAAATTTTCCAACGGGACGACCTCAGCGAGTTTTACTATCGAAAACAGGGTGATGATTGGGTACCTGTGATCTCATAAATACAGGAGGAGAGACTATGTCCAGAGAAATTCCCGTGGAACTGACGAATATGTGCATGGTGTACGACGGAGATCGGATTTTGCTACAGCATGAGACAAAGCCCGACTGGCCGGGTTTTGCTTTTCCCGGGGGTCATGTGGAACCGGGAGAGTCCCTGACGGAATCGGTCATTCGGGAAATCCGGGAGGAGACCGGGCTGACCATTTCCCATCCGGTACTCTGCGGGGTCAAAACATGGCCCTTTGAGGACGGAGGCCGTTACATCGTCCTATTTTTTAAGACCAATGAATTTTCCGGCGAGCTGACCTCCTCGGCAGAGGGGGAAATGCGTTGGGTAAAGCTGTCGGAGGTGGACAGCCTGCCCCTGTGCGAGGACTTCCGGGAAATGCTGGAGATCTTCCTGCGGGACGACCTCAGTGAGTTCCACTACCGCAAAAACGGCGACGGCTGGGACAAGATCATTACATAGCCGATAGGAGTCTTTTTCATGAGCAAAACAAAAACGCCTCTGGACCTGACCACCTGCAATATCACCAGTGGCCTGATCCGCTTCTCTTTGCCGTTTCTGGCATCGAGTATCTTACAGACCCTGTACAGCACCGTGGACACCATCATCGTGGGTCAATTTGTGGGCTCCGCGGGCCTGGCGGCGGTGAACAATGTATCCTATATCTGCAACGCCGCCAGCAACATCGGCCTGGGGGCCAGCGCCGGTTCGGCGGTGCTCATCGCCCAATACTGCGGGGCAAAAAATGAGGAGGGCATCCACCGGACCGTGGGCACGGCCCTTTCCATCAGCGCCATCATGGCGGTGGTGATCTCTCTGGTGGTGTGTTTGTTTATCAATCCGCTGCTGAACGTGGTCAATATGCCGGTGGAGGCCCGGGGGGAAGCCTACAATTATTTGATGATCCGGGCGGCATGCTTCTTGATCTCATTTTTCTATAACTCCATTACCTCGTTTTTGCGGGGCATGGGCGACAGCAAGCGGCCGCTGTATTTCTCTGCCGTGGCGTCCGTGGCCAATGTGTTCCTGGACCTGCTGTTTGTGGCGGTATTCCGCTGGGGCGCCGGCGGCGCTGCCTTTGCCACGGAGATCGCCGAACTGTTTGCCCTGATCTGGGCCTTCGTGTATCTCAAAAAGCACCAGCCCGGTATGCTCACACTGAAGCCCAGTCAATATAAGATCCATAAGCCCACGGCGAAGATGGTGCTGAAGATCGGCGTGCCGTCGTCCTTTCAATACCTGTTTATCGATCTGTCCTTTGTGTTCGTCAATTCCATCATCAACAGCTACGGCGTAATCGCGGCGGGCGCGGTGGCCGTGGGCAGCAAGGTGGTGAACCTGAGCCAGATCGGCATTTCGGCCCTCTCCACCGGTGTTGGGACCATGGCCGGGCAGAATATCGGCGCCGACCAGCCGGACCGGGCGGCGAAAACCATTCGGGTGGGCGTTCGCTGCACCCTGGCGGTGGCAGTGGTGATGTTCGCGATCATTCAGGCGATCCCCGGCCCACTGGTGTTGCTGTTCAATCGGGACCCGGCAGCGCTGGAGGAATCCATCCGGTGCCTCAGGTATCTGTCCCTGATGGCGTTCCCCTCGGCGTTCTTCTTCATCTATATTTCCATCGCCACGGCAGCTGGCTTTACAACGTTCTCCATGTTCTGCCACATTCTCGACGGCGTGGTGGTCCGGGTGGCCCTGAGCCTGCTGCTGACCCGTGTATTTGATATGGGCCTGGTGGGCGTGTATCTGGGCATGGGCCTGGCACCGAGTCTCTCTGCCGTGATCGCCGCCATCTATTTCTACAGCGGAAAATGGCGCAGCCGAAAGCTGCTGAATTCCAAGGAATTGCAGGCAGCCGAGCCGGAGGTGTAAACCGTCCATCCCCCGTTCCGGGAGTTCTTCCCGGGCGGGGGGATGGTATCCCGAAGAAATATCTTTGCGGAATTGCGAAAAACTTGTTGACAAATTGGGACGGCATGGTTATAATAAATAAGCTGTTTATGCTGCTATAGCTCAGTCGGTAGAGCGCATCCTTGGTAAGGATGAGGTCGCCAGTTCAAATCTGGCTAGCAGCTCCAAAAGCCTTGAAGCCTAGTGGTTTCAGGGCTTTTTCTTTTTGCACTGCAAAACTGGCGGCCTCCTCCCATGCGCGAAGTGCAATTCAATTCTCCGGCAAACCGTGGTTCCATAGGAGGCTTTCCCATAAGAACTCCGTTTAATACATTTGTCCCACGTGCTTAAATCCAATGGATTTGGGTGCTTTTTCTGTGTTTTGTCCGTTCGTAAATATTGGATCAAAATTACGAACATTTGTGTTATAATTAAACCAGACCAAACAGGGGGACACATGGAATGGACACGCACACATACTACTATACACAAGCTTCCAGCGCAGGCGCGGATCTTGTCCGCCAGGCCGCCGCTTTTCAGGCCCTGGGCGCGGAGGAACAGGCCATCATCACGGACCGGGCAGGCTGCCGGGACGGGTACCGGGCACTGAAGGACCACCGCCTTCGCCGGGGGGATACGCTGGTGGTACGATCCCTGGCCTGCCTGGG
>CABSAB010000130.1 GCA_902475515.1 uncultured Eubacteriales bacterium
CCGGTCAGCTTGATCCAAATACACGCACCCAGCTCCAGCGGCTGTCCGGCGCGCAGCAGGAGGCACGCCGCTTTCGCTTCCGGCAATTTCCGGGGCGGCCAATCATGCCCGGTCAAACTGACAAGGACTTTACTCGAAAGGAGGCCAAACGTCCATGACCGAAGATCCGATCTTAAACGCACCCATCCGATCTCTCCAACAGATGCTCCGAACCATTGCTTTTGCGGGGATGGACATTCCTCTGGTGGTCCCCGACGGTATTTACGGCGACAACACAAAGTCCGCAATTACCGCGTTTCAGAAAAAAAGCGGGCTCCCAGCCACCGGCACTGTGGACCACACCACACATCAAGCTCTGGTGCATGCGCATAATCACGCAAACGAGCTGCTCTCTCCCGCCCAGCCTTCGGTACATCACTTCCCCGCATCATTGGTGATCCTGCCCGGACAATATCACCCCCATGTGCGGCTGGCTCAGGCCATGCAGCAAAATCTGCGGCAGGAGTTTCCGGGCATCCCGGCCGTCTCGGTCACCGGGTATCTGGACAACGCCACCCAGGATGGGCTGAAGCTGCTGCAGACACTCTCGGGCATGGAGGCCACAGGCCATCTGGATAAGGCCACCTGGAACCGGCTCTCCCGGCTCTACCGCTGCCTGTTTGACCGCAGTCTTTCCCCCTCTCAAGGGTAAGCTCCCGTCCCTCGCCGGAATTTTTTGGTTCCGGCGAGGGACGGTTTGTTTGCATTTTCATCAATTTGTGCTTTTTATGTGCCATTTGTCCTTTCATGTGCTATAATTGGTTCGAATTTAAAATAAGGAGGACTCGCCATGAGCGAACCAAAATTCAAGCATTTGCTGGAGCCCCTGAAGATCGGCAATTATGTGCTGAAAAACAGAATGTGCGTCTCCAACTCTCTGCCGCACTTTCTTCAGGGACCTGAGACCTATCCGGCAGACTCCGTCATTGCCCACTATGAAAACAAGGCCAAAAGCGCCGCCATCGTCACCTGCATGGGCATCAACAATTTCTCCCACGGAAAGCAGCTGCCCATGGATCTGGACTTCGGCCATTTCCCGGACTATGACCTCTACGACACCAACTGTCAGAACTATCTGCTGCAGCTGGCAGATTCCATCCACTATTATGACTCCATTGCCTGCATGGGCATCTTTGTCGGCCCCCCGTCTTGCTATCCCCTGATGGTACCCAAGGGCGAGCAGGGCCATCTGGACCGTCTGGCGGAGCCCATCACCATCGACACTCCGCCTCTGGCAGAGTTCGATATTATGAAGATCCCCGCCCATGAGGACTGCACCTACTACACTGAGGAGCAGCTGGAGCTGATCGCCCGGTCCTACGCCGAGCAGGCCGGCATCCTGAAGATGCTGGACTTCGACATGATCTCCATCCACATGTGCTACCGGGCAAATCTTCCTGCCAGAATGTTCTCTCCCCTCACCAACCAGCGCACCGACAAGTTTGGCGGCAGCCTGGAAAACCGGATGCGCTTCCCCCTGATGGTGCTGGAGCGCATTCGCCAGAGAGTGGGCAAGAATATGCTCATCGAAATCCAGTGGTCTGCCGACGATCTTCCCGGCGGCTACACCATTGAGGAATCCGCCGCGTTCCTCAACGAGGCGAAGAAGTACATCGACATCGTTCAACTTCGCGCCAACGAGGTGGACCATGCCCATCCCATCGGCTTTGAGCTGCGGGAGACCCCCTTCCTGGAGTTCGGCGCATACATGAAGGAGCACGTCCCCGGCCTGACCATCGGCGTCATCGGCGGCTTCCATTATCCTGAGACCTGTGACAAGGCCATCGCCGACGGCAAGGCGGACATCATCTACGCCGCCCGGGCATACGTCTCCAATAACGACTACGGCCAGCTGGTGCTGGAGGGCCGGGAGGATGATATCGTCCCCTGCCTCCGCTGCAACAAGTGCCATGGCCGCGGCACCAACGATCCCTTCGTGTCCGTCTGCTCCGTGAACCCCTGCATCGGCCTGGAGCAGAAGGTGGACCGCATGAAGGTTCCCACCAAGGGCGGCAAAAGGGTCGCCATCATCGGCGGCGGTCCGGCTGCCATGCGCTGCGCCATGTATCTCCAGGACCGCGGCCATACGCCTGTGATCTTCGAAAAGGGCCCGGCCCTTGGCGGCGCCATCATCCACTCGGACTTTGCGGACTTTAAGTGGCCCCTGCGGGACTTTAAGAACTTTTTGATCCATCAGATGGAGAAGCGGAACATTGAGGTCCACCTGAACACCGAGGCCACCCCCGAGATGATCAAGAACGCGAACTACGATGTGGTCATTGCCGCCACGGGTGCCAATCCTATGGTGCTGCCCATCCCCGGCGCGGACCCCGAGAAGCTGTTCTTCGCCCAGGAGACCTTTGCACATCCTGAAAAGCTGGGTGAGAATGTTGTCGTCATCGGCGGCGGCGAGGTCGGTGTGGAGATTGGCATTTACCTGGGCCAGAAGGGCCACAAGGCCACTGTGCTGGAGATGCGGGACCGCCTGGCTGCGGACTCCACTGCCATCCACTACTACTCTATGCTCCAGGAGGCCTGGGAAAACGAGCCGAACTTCACCGGCATCACCGGAGCCAAGGTCGCGGCCTCATATAGAACTCCTTGGCCGTGCCGTAGACGGCTGTGTGGAGTACACCGACGCCGAGGGCAAGACCCAGTCTGTGCCCGCGGATTCCGTGGTCATGTCCGCCGGCATGCGTCCCACCAAGGACCTGGCCCTGAGCTTCTACGGCACGGCCAAGGAGTTCTATATGATCGGCGACTGCAAGAAGGCCGCTACCATTCAGCAGGCTATGCGTGCCGCTTATTCCACAGCCATGCGGATCTGATCCGAGCTAACATAAAGCTCCGTTGCAATTGCAGCGGGGCTCTTTCTCTCCTACAGCTATCAAAAACTTGACTTCCCTTTCAGTTTCTGTTCTGAGGCGCTTCTAACATTGACGAACCGGAATTGTTCTGTTATCATAATATTCGTATCCGAATATGACACGGCAGAAAGGAGCCTATCCATGTCCAATCTTAATGAAAAAACAAGCTTTATCTGCGGCAGAAATCCGCTGGCAAAGAATAACCGTCCCTCGTTTTCCCAAGCAGAGCAGACCAGCGCTGCCCTGTGGCTCAAGGACGGAAGCATCGACACAAGCCGTTCCGGCGCCGAGGCCTACACCGGCACAGTCACAGAAAGCGGCGCCCTCCAGGATTTCAAGCTGGACTCCGCCAAGCCGGAGCTAAACGCCGTGGTGCTGGAGGGGGGCACCACCGTGGTCCTGGAGCCTGACATCCATCTCAGCGGCCCCGGCTGCAGTGATTTCACCTGCAAGGGCACTGCCATTCTGGCAGAGGAGAACGCCAAAGTGGATATCCGCGGCGGAAGCATCACCACCCACGGTGCCACCCGCAGCGCCACCATTGCCACCTCTGGCGCCACCTTGAAGGTGTTTGGTGCCAAGCTCGCCACCTATGGCGGACCCCTGCCCGAGGGATACGTGCCCGTCATTGGCCCCGGCATGATGGAACCGCCCGCACCCCTGGGCCTGGGCGGCAACTGCCGGACCCATCTTTCCATGGACAACTCCGAAAGCTATTTCTATAACTGCGACATCTACGCCGAAGCCTGGGCGGCACTGTCCACCGATTCCTCCGGCGGCTATGTGTATCTGGAGGCCAAGGATTCCAAGATCACCGTAGGCGGCAACGGCTACGTGATCTATGCGGACAACGGCTGCCATGTGGTGCTGGACCGCTGTGCCGTCTCCTCCGGCAATGTCTTCGGCATCCAGGACGGTAACTCCTCCATGGACCTCCGGGAGGTCTCCGGCACCTGCCAGGGCTACGGGTTCCTGATCCACGGCGGTATGCACGACCTGGCAGACATCGGCACCATCCGCCTCCGGGACTGCGATCTCACCAGCTGCGGTCCCATGTTCCGCTGCAAGAGCACCAATGTGGATATGTATTTTAAGAACTGCCGCATGACCTGCAAGGACGGTGTGATCCTGGAGACCATGCTCACCGATGACGAGTTCTACTACAAGACCCGCTCCCATGCGGCGGACGACTACGGTGTGCAGGCCACCTTTGAGGACATGGAGCTGTTTGGCGATCTTCGCTGCGAGGACCCCGAACGGAAGAACTGCCTGAACTTTGTAAACACATCGCTGACGGGCGGGATCTCCGGCTCCCCCCGGCTCCGTCTCACCGAGGGCAGCTCCTGGGTTGCCACCAGGGATTCCGCCGTGACGCTGATCGGCGGAGCAGACGGAATTGATGCCGCGGCAGGCGTGACGATCACCGCGAAGGCTGACTCGCTGAAGGCGGGAACGATAACGCTTCCCTCCGGCGGCACCCTGCAGATTGTAAAATAAGAGCAGAAAGATACCCCGCTCCTTACCTGGGAGCGGGGTATCTTTCTGTCATACCTATGGGAGCACGCCCCAAATAGAGCGTTCCTTATGCCAGGTGATCAGCCCCAACACCCCGCGAATGATTCCAGACACCATGAACATCACGATCCAGGGCCATAGGGGCCCCTTTTTGGGCACCGGCACCGCCAACCACTCCCGAAGAAGCTGGAATATCCCAATGGCCATCCCGGTCTCAAATATACGTTTGGCAATCCGCATGGCCCTGCCATCCCGGTCGATGTGGTCGGTCACCACGGTCTCCTGCTCCTCGTGCAGCATGTCAAAAGCTTCATTCAAGAACCGTTTTCCGCTTCCCATTCGGTATGCAAGAATTTCGGTCAGCGCCTCACTGCAATCTCCCGATTCCGAGAAATTGGTCTGAGGCTGTACATGTCGGGGCGCTTCCTCCAGTTCATCCAGATACCGAAACCGGGGCTTGATGTCCATTTTCGGCAGCGGCAGTGGCTCA
Organism: uncultured Eubacteriales bacterium; assembly: GCA_902475515.1. Lineage (GTDB taxonomy): Bacteria > Bacillota > Clostridia > Oscillospirales > Oscillospiraceae > HGM13006. Next base: position 4,912 of record CABSAB010000130.1, read on the forward strand.
GCCGCCGCCGCCATCTGCCCGGCCAGTGTCTCCGGCGCATCCAGCAGTTCGGCGTTGATAGTACGCGCTTTGTCAGCCAGGCTCAGCAAATAATCGCTCTTGCCGAGAAGTTCTTCCCGGTATTCTGAAAAGACATCTGGCGTTAGCTCCGGGTGCTCCAGCATGGTTTTGATTTGGTCGATGGAAAACAGGCACTTCCGCAGTATTGCCACCATTTGCAGCCGCGTCACATCCTCTTCCCGGTAGTTGCGGAAGTTCTTTCCGTTCCGTCGCTCCAAAGTAAGAAAAACCCTTGACTGTGCCC
>CABSAB010000131.1 GCA_902475515.1 uncultured Eubacteriales bacterium
GATGAGGTTCACAAGCCCCGACGCCCCTTGAAATGCCGTCACTACCAGCGCCCGGCTGACCCCGGTGAACTCCGCCAGAGGCGCCATGATGGGCATGGACAAGGTGGCAAGCCCCGAGGACGAGGGGATCAGGAAGCTCAGCACCAGGAAAATCCCAAAGGCCGTCAGCACAAAGCCCACGCCCCCCAATCCGCTGAGGGTCCCCTCGCCCCAGCGGAGGATGGTGTCGGTGATCATGCCGCTGTTCATGATGACGGTGATGCCCCGGGAGATGCCGATGATAAAGGCCACGCCCAGCAGGTCCGCCGCACCGGAGACAAATCCGTTCACCAAATCATTTTCCGGCACCCGGCAGACAAGGCCTGTGAGCACCGCCGCTCCCAAAAACAGCGCCGACAGCTCCGGAAACCACCAGCCCAGGCTCGGCAGCCATGTGACCCCCAGATCGGCAAAGGGAATTACCCCATAGACCATCACCAGGAAGGTCAGCGCAAACAGCGTCAGGGCCAGCTTCTGCTTGCCCGTCAGCGCCGCGCCTCCGGCATCCTTGACGGCAAACCGCCGGAGATTCTCCTCCCGCTGGGCCGCCACAAAGGATTTTTCCGGGTCCCGCTGCACCCGCCGGGCATAGGCCATCACAAAGGCCATGCTCGCACCCAGGCACAGCACCAGCATTACCAGCCGGAGGATCAGTCCATCCCCCATGCTCACCCCGGCAAAGCCCGAGGCGATGCCCGTGGCAAAGGGATTCACTGTGGACCCCAGCACGCCCGCGCCGGCACCCAGCAATATTACACTGATGGCTGTGAGGGTATCATACCCCGCCGCCACCATCACCGGGATCAGCAGGGGATAAAAGGCAATGGTCTCCTCACTCATGCCAAAGGTGGTGCCGCCCAGGGAAAAGGCCAGCATCAGAATCGGGATCAGCAGCATCCCCTTGTCCCCAAGCCGTGCGACGATCCGGGCGATGCCCGCGTCCACGGCGCCGGTCTTGCCCATAACGCCCAAAAATCCGCCCACGGTCAGGATGAATACCGCGATCTCCATGGCCTCATAGAATCCGCTGAGCGGCGCCCGGATCACGTCCAAAATGCCTTGGCCGTTCCGGGCTACCTGGGCATAGGTGCCGGTGATGGGCTCGCCCGTGCCCAGGTATTGATACTGCCCCGCCGGCAGCACCCACGTCAGCACCGCCACCACCACGATCAACGCCATCAGGATCGTATAGGCCGAGGGCATACGAAGTTGTTTCACGTTAACGTTCCCTCCCCACTGCGCATTTACAGCGTGGCAGTCAGGATGGCCTTGATCGCGTGCATCCGGTTCTCCGCCTGGTCAAACACCACCGAGTGCGGTCCCCGGAACACCTCATCGGTGACCTCCCGGATATCCACGCCCTTGTCCATCCACTGCTTCGCCAGAATGGTATTTTCATCGTGGAAGGACGGCAGGCAGTGCAGGAAAATAACCTCCCGGTTCTTCGTATCCGCCAGCATCTTCTCATCCACCCGGTAGGGGGCCAGGAGCTTTGCCCGCTCGGGGATCTTGTCTTCCTCGCCCATGGAGGCCCAGATATCGGAGTAGATGGCATCGGCTCCCTCCAGGCGCTGGCGGTCGTTGGTCAGCAGGATGCTAGCACCGGTCTTTCTGGCCTCCTGCTGTACCTTCTCCAGCACCCGGGGGTCTGCCCCGTCAATAAGCTCCTTGGGACCGTAGCCCACAAAGCTCATGCCAAGCTTGCAGCAGCCATACATCAGCGCATAGCACATATTGTTCCGCACATCGCCCACAAACACCAGCTTGCAGCGCTTCAGGGGCTTGGCGATATGCTCCTCCATGGTCATGAAATCCGCGATGATCTGGGTGGGATGGTCCGCGTCCGTCAGGCCGTTATAGACCGGCACGCCGCTGTACGCCGCCAGGGTCTCCACCACCTTCTGGTCGTAACCCCGGTACTCGATGCCGTCAAAGAACCGGCCCAGGACCTTGGCGGTATCCTCCATGGATTCCTTCTTGCCCATCTGGGAGCTGCCCGGCTCCAGGAAGGTCACATGACCGCCCTCGTCGTGGACCGCCACCTCGAAGGCACAGCGGGTCCGGGTAGAGGTCTTTTCAAACAGCAGAACAATGTTCTTTCCCCGGAGCAGTTCTCCCGGAATGCCCGCGCGCTTTTTCTCCTTCAAATCATGGCTCAGGTCCAGGAGATAGCGGATCTCCTGGGGAGTGAAGTCCATGAGTGTTAAATACGATTTTCCTTTCAAATTTACCGGCATAGTAATTTCCTCCTAATATTTTCAATATGCTGATTCATGTGCCGCACCTAATAAAATGCGTACGCACCCAAGCCTTCCCCTTGGGGAAGCTTTCGCTGCCGCTTTTGATGTCATACCGCTTTTTGAACGCCGTCAAATTCCATCCCGGTACAGCGGCATCGTCATACACCGGGGACCGCCGCGGCCCCGGGCCAGCTCCGAGCTGGGGATGGTCAGGACCTCCACGCCGTGGTCCCGCAGGACCTGGTTGGTCACCTGGTTCCGGTCATAGGCGATGACCTTTCCCGGGGCGATGGCAAAGGTATTGGAGCCGTCGTTCCACTGCTCCCGGGCCGCGTCGATGACGTTGCCGCCGCCGCAGGGGATCAGCGTGATCTGGGAAAGGCCCAGGTGATCCATCAGAATATGCTCCAGGGAGGCCCGCTCCTGACGGATGCTCAGATGCTCCCCCTCACCCTGCTCGATGACAAAAACCTCCATATTGCCCCGAATATTGGGGTGCACCGTAAACTTATCCCGGTCCACCATAGTGAATACCGTATCCAGATGCATAAAGCTGCGGCTCTTTGGGATATCAATGGCCAGCAGCTGTGAAAAGCCCATGGAAAGCAGCTGCTTCGCCAGAATCTCGATGGCAAAAGGCTCCGTCCGCTGAGAGATGCCCACGGCCACCACCTCCCGGCTCAGCACCAGGATATCGCCGCCCTCCAGGGTAGACTCCTGGTCTCTGGTATAGAGCTTGGGGACGCTTTGATACTGGGGATGATACCGGAAGATATAGTCTCCAAACAGCGTCTCCCGGTTCCGGGTCCTGCTGTACATGCGGTGGAGCGCCACGCCGGAGCCAATGCAGGCGAAGGGGTCCCGGGTGAAGTAGAGGTTCGGCATGGGGTCGATCACAAAGGGATAATCCCCTTCCAGATAGTCGGTCAGGTTTTTCTTGCCGTAGCCGAATATCTCGGATTTGCGGACGCCGGCCATCATCTTCAGCACCATGTTTCTGGTGGAGAAGTTCATGAAATAATCGGTCATGCGGCCCAGGCGCTTCTCGCCCCGGATGCCCGCATCCCGGAGATATTCTTCCACGAACTGCCGCCGGACCGTCTCATCGATCAGGGCCTCGGCGGTCAGGTCCTCCAGATAAAGCACCTCCACCCCCTGCTCCGTAAGCAGCTGGGCAAACCGGTCGTGCTCCTCCCGGGCCAGCTTTAAATAGGGGATATCGTCAAACAGCAGCCGGTCCAGATGCTCGGGCATCAGGTTTAAAAGCTCCTCCCCGGGCCGGTGCAGCAGGACCTTTTTCAGGGTCCCGATTTCAGAAAAGACGTTGATCGCTTCACTCAAAACGCATCTTCTCCTTTCAAGATTTTTCACAGTATGTCCTCTTTCCAGAAAATCATGCGTTTTGTTCCAAGGCGAAATGACCCATTTTCGCAAAAAACGCCCGGATGGCATTTGTATACCATCCGGGCGCAAAAAAGCTGCCCATACCTGGGCAGACGGTGCATAAAAACTGGGAGCCGATTGGGGAGGGGGTATGTACCGCAGGGCGGTTTTTTTGGACCAATCGGCTCCCTGTGGGACGCGGCTTCCGCCGGTCTGATCAAGGAGATGGCGGACCCGGGACTTCCTGCCGTCCGGGGCCTGCGATCTATGGTCATTATAGCGCAAAAATGTTCGATTTGTCCAGCATTTCCTACGAAATAATGCGGATTTGTGCATAAGTTTCAATTATCTATTTCAATTTTGTTGCAAATATATCACAATTAGCGGAATACAGACAGCAACACCAGCACGGCGATCACAGCCAGGACCCCCACAATGGTGCCGATGAGCTGTTTCTTGCTGCCCCGGGCCTTCGGCATAGGCTCCAGGGTCGTCTGCTGTCCGTTTTTCTCCTGGGCAATCTGGGCGCCCCGCATATTGAGATATTGAGATTGCTGCTTCAGCTGATCATAATTGACATGGCCCGGCATATCATTTCCCTCCATTCCCCTTGGATCACAGCACCCTGGACAGGATCAGAAGCACTGCGACCACTGCCACGACTCCTACAATGGTGCCGACCAGCTGCTTCTTGCTGCCCTGTGTCTTGGGCGCCGGTTCCAGCGTTGTGTTCTGTCCGGCTTTCTCCTGGGCGATCTGCGCCCCGCGCATGTTGAGATATTGCGCTTGCTGTTTGAGTTGATGATTGCTGAAATCTGATCCTGCTGCCATAGTTCTCTCCTCCATTCACGCTAAAGTTAATAATTATTTACCTTATCGGTGTACTCATTATATCCCTTCGTGCACCTGGTTGTCAACATGAATACTATACAATTCCACATCCCGGAAACTGTGAAATTTCCTCAATCCTGCTCGTTTGAACGCGCAAACCGCCCCCGAAGGAGCGTTTTGTGTTTCCTATTGTTCTTCCACAGATACGAGGGCTCCATCCCGGAGCGTCACGGCAAACTGCCGGCTGGCACTGCTGTCTTCCACACGGATGTAGGCCACCTCATCCTCGTAGCCCTCTACCGTCAGGTCCAGCTCTCTGAGATCGCCCAATTGCAGGAAGTATTGCTCAGGAGTCCCCGCCGCGGCGTCTGCGGCCTTGTGCCGGACTACCTTGGAATCCGAGGGGATCTCCGGCAGTTCCTCCAGCTCCGCATAAAGCTCCCCGACACAGGTTTCCAACTCCTCCGGAGTCAGGACCGCATAGTCGTCCTCCTTGGGGAACTTGCCCAGCGACGCATACCGGGCCACGACATCCCAAAAGGAATCCTCAAAGTCGCCGCCATCCAGGAGCACGTCCAGCGCACATTGAATCTTCCCCATGGACAGCTGCAACGCCTCCGGGACCGGCGCGGGAGACAGGGTCGGCGAGGGGGAGCTGGATGTGCTGGTGCGCCGTGTGACGGCCA
>CABSAB010000132.1 GCA_902475515.1 uncultured Eubacteriales bacterium
GCGTCCCATTTTTTCGTCTCGTTCAGGGTCCGGTCCATGTGGATGGCCAGGTTGGGGATCACCAGCAGATCCCGGTCGATGTTCACAAGCCTCGGGGCAACACCCTCCGGCGTCGCCACCATCAGCCGCCCTGCCACGGACAGGGGACGATCCAGCCAGGGGGAGATCAGCAGACCGCCGTATTTCTCCACGTCCAGCTTGGTGTAGCCCTCGGGGTGAAGCGCCATGTTCTCCTTGAGCTTCAGACAGGGGGAATCCGTGTGCGCGCTGCCCACCATAAATCCGGTGACGGTCTCCGGCATCCGGAATGCGATCAGGCTGGACTGGTTCCGGGTGACATAATATCCATGACCCGGTTCCAGTTCCCAAGCGCCGCCCTCCCGAAGGGGTCGGAATCCGGCGGCGTCCAAAGCCGCCGAAGCGTTGGAAACTGCATGGAAACTGGTGGGGCTGCTCTCGATGAATGCAAAAAGCTTCTTTGTGGTCTCGTTCATACCAGCATCTCTTTTCTGTCAAATGAGTGATTTACATAATATTGAACAATTAAAGTTCCTCCAGCAGCGCGGTCAGCTCTGTGAGGGTCTCGTCAAAGACCCGGAGGGCACGGTCCACCACGTCGGGCTTCGTCAGGTCCACACCGGCGATCTTCAGCTCCTCCAGGGGATAATCGCTGCCGCCGGTGGTGAGGAATTTCAGATAATTTCCGGGGTCGCCGGTCTCGTAAATGCTGTCGGCAATGGCCACGGCGGAGCAGAAGCCCGTGGCGTACTGATAGACGTAAAACGCGCTGTAGAAGTGGGGGATCCGGGCCCATTCCACGTCCTGGAGGGGATCGACCTCCGCACCGGCGTAGTACAGGGCGTTGAGGTCGTGGTACAGCTTGGAGAGGCTTTCGGCGGTCAGAGGCTCGCCCTTCTGATACATCTCATGGGCGGTGCGCTCGAACTCGGCGAACAGCGTCTGACGGAACACCGTGGTGCGGAAGCTCTCCAGCAGGTGGTTGAGAAGATACGCCCGGCGCTTTTTGTCTGTCTCCGTTTTCAAAAGGTACTTGGTCAGCAGGACCTCGTTTACCGTGGAGGCCACCTCCGCCACCAGCAGGCGGTAGTCGTGATTGGCAAAGGAATTGTGCTGAGAGGACAGGTACGAGTGCATGGCGTGCCCCAGCTCATGGGCCATGGTGAATACGTCCTCCAGGGAGTTTGTGAAGTTCAGAAGCACATAGGGATGCACCCCATGGACCCCGCAGGAGAAGGCACCGGTGGTCTTGCCCTTGTTTTCATAAACGTCCATCCAGCTCTCGCTGTAGGCTTTGTCCAGAAGCTTCTGATAATCCGCGCCCAGGGGCTCCAGGGCCTTTTTCACCAGGGCCTTGGACGCTTCATAATCAATATCGTATTTTACATCCTCCACCATGGGGCAATACAGGTCGTACATATGCAGGGTGGGGAGCCCCAGGACCTTTTTCCGAAGCTCCAGATACCGCCGCATGGTAGGGAGGCCTCCATGGATGGCGGTGACCAGGCTGTCATAGACGGAAAGGGGCACATTGTTTGCAAACAGGCTCTTTTCCACGGCGGAACCATAGCCCCGGACGTCGGCAAAATAGGTGTCCAGCTTCACCTGGCCGGCGTACATGGCCGCAAAGGTGTTGATATACCGCTGGAATTCCCTGTGATAGACCTCAAAGGCCTCCTTGCGGACAGACTGCACCTTGCTCTCCCGGAACAGGCCGTAGGTGCCGTGGGTCAGGGTCTGGGGCGTGCCGTCCTCCCCGGTGACGTCCGGGAAGGTCATATCCACGCTGTTGAGCATAGTAAACACGCCGTCGGGGGTCTCGGCGGCATCGGAGAGCTGAGAAAGCAGCTTCTCCTCCGCGGCGGAGAGGGTGTGGCCCCGCATCCGGTCCGTGTCCTCCAGAATGTGGCGGTACTCGGCAAGCAGCGGGTCGGCGATCCACTGGCGCAGGGTCTCCTCCGGGATGGACAGAATCTCCGGGTCCACAAAGGAGATGGCGGTGGACAGGCGCACATACAGGTTCATGGCCCGGCCCTCCAGGGTCTGGGCGGCCGGGTCGCCGTTGTCGCCGCTTTTATAAAGTGAGGCATAGACGTACAGAAGGCTGACCGGCTCGATGGCCCCGTAGATCTGGTCCAGGCCGGCCTTGAGGGATTCCTTGGAGGTCTTCAGTGTGCCAGGCAGGGCGGAGAGAGCCTCCACCGCCTGCTCGGCCTGTTTGTAAGCGGCCTCCCAGGCCTCCTGGGAGGGGAATATATCCGTGAGCTTCCATTGAAACCGGGGGTCCATGTCCTTCCGTGATGCAAGCGCCATAGTAATGCTTCCTTTCTGGATGAAAAATTTTCCTCTGTATTGTAGCAGATTTCTTTGCGTTCCTCAACTGTTACAGCTCCATTGTGCCCCGGTTTTGTCGGGAAATTTCAGAAAAATCGTCCAGCCGCTTGACAGGAAATTGCTTCCGTGCTATGATGATGGTGTAACAAACGTATGTAACAAGTGTAACGTCTGATACTCGCCGGTGGTTAATTGCCGAAAATTTGCATATACTGCTGGGGAGGCCGTGATCCGAAGAAAACGGAATGACAGGCGGCCGTCAGACATACAATGAAAAAATGGAGGTAACGATATGGCAATCAAGGTTGGCATCAATGGGTTTGGACGCATCGGGCGGATGGTATTCCGGGCCAGTGTCAATTTCCCGGATATTGAGATCGTGGGCATCAACGACCTGTGTGAGCCCGAGTATCTGGCGTATATGCTGAAGTACGACACCATGCACGGCCGGTTCCAGGCAGAGGTGGGCAGCACCGAAACGGCGTTGGTCGTAAATGGTAAGGAGATCCCCGTTTACGCGGAAAAGGACCCCAAGAACATCCCCTGGGGCGTGCTGGGGGCGGATTACGTCATCGAGTCCACGGGCTTGTTCCTCACCAAGGAGAAGGCCCAGGGCCATCTGGACGCGGGGGCGAAGCACGTGGTCATGAGCGCGCCCTCCAAGGACGACACCCCCATGTTTGTCATGGGCGTCAACCAGGATAAGTATACAAGCGATATGAAGTTTGTCTCCGGTGCGTCCTGCACCACCAACTGCCTGGCCCCCATCGCCAAGGTGCTCAACGACAAGTTCGGCATCATTGAGGGCCTGATGACCACGGTGCACTCCGTCACCGCCACGCAAAAGACGGTGGACGGCCCCTCCATGAAGGACTGGCGGGGCGGCCGGGCGGCCACGGGGAACATCATCCCCTCCTCCACCGGCGCGGCCAAGGCTGTGGGCAAGGTGATCCCGGAGCTGTCCGGCAAGCTCACCGGCATGAGCCTCCGAGTACCGACCCTGGACGTATCTGTGGTGGACCTGACCGTAAATCTCAGAACGCCCGCCACCTATGAGGATATCTGCAAGGCCATGAAGGAGGCCTCTGAGGGTGAGCTCAAGGGGATCCTCGGCTACACGGACGAGGCTGTGGTGTCCTCCGACTTCCTGGGCGATCCCCGGACGTCGATCTTTGACGCTGAGGCAGGTATTTCGCTCAGCGAGCACTTTGTCAAGGTCATGAGCTGGTACGACAACGAGGTGGGCTACTCCTACAAGCTGCTGGAGCTGGTGCGCCATATGGCGGCGGTTGACGCGAAGTAACACGGGATTTTTGAAGGGAGACGCCCCGCGTCTCCCTTTTTCCGTCTTGCAATCACACGCTGCTTTTGCTATGCTACAAAGATCAATGGAGGCGATCATCATGCGTAAAACAAAAATCATCTGCACCCTGGGGCCTGCCACCGACGAGGAGGAGGTCCTGCGGCAGCTGTGCCGTTCGGGCATGAACGTGGCCCGGATGAACTTTTCCCACGGGGATCACGACAGCCACCTGACCAGAATGCACTTGCTGCAGAAGGTTCGTGAGGAACTGGGCATGCCCATCGCCGCCATGTGCGACACACGGGGGCCGGAGATCCGCACGGGGCTGTTTTCCGGCGGCAGTGCTGAGCTCCAGGCGGGGGAGACATTTACATTTTATCAGGAAGAACGGCTGGGCGACAGCGCCGGCTGCAGCACGACCTATGAGGGCCTGGCCCGCATCCTTTCCCCGGGCAGCAAGGTCTGCATTGACGATGGACTCATTGAGCTGACCGTGGACGAGATCGTGGGAGAGGATATCCGCTGCACGGTCATAAACGGCGGTACGGTGCGGGACCGCAAGGGCGTGAATCTCCCGGGTACCCCGGTGGACCTGCCGTTCCTTTCCAAGCAGGACCGCAGCGACATTCTCTTTGCGGCGGAAAACGGCTTTGACTTTATCGCGGCGTCCTTCACACGCAGTGCCCAGGATATTCAGGATATCCGGGACCTGCTCACCCAGGTGGGGGCCCAGGGCATGGAGATCATTGCCAAGATCGAGAACCAGCAGGGAATTGACAACATTGACGAGATCATCGAGGCCGCCGACGGGGTCATGGTGGCCCGGGGCGATCTGGGAGTGGAGGTCCCCTCCTATGAGGTGCCGCCCCTGCAGAAGAAGATCGTGAAAAAGTGCCGGGAAGCCGGGAAAAACGTCATTGTGGCCACCCAGATGCTGGATTCCATGATCCGCAACCCCCGGCCCACCCGGGCGGAGGTCAACGACGTGGCCCAGGCGGTCTTTGACGGCGCCAGCGCCGTGATGCTCTCCGGAGAGACCGCCTCGGGGAAATACCCGGTGGAGGCCCTTTCCACCATGGCGTCTATCGCCGCGCATGTGGAGGAGCATCTGGACTACTGGAAGACCTTCCGGGAACTGGAGATCCTGCACAGCGGGAACATCGGCTCCGCCATCTCCCGGGCCTGCTGCACCACAGCCATGGAGCTTTCGGCCAAGGCCATCGTCACCGTCACCCAGCGGGGCATCACCGCCAAGGCCGTGTCCCGGTTTCAGCCGGGGTGCCCGATCCTGGCGCTGACGGTGGATGAGCGGACCCGCCGGCTTCTCAGCCTGGTGTGGGGCGTGGAGACGGCGCTGGTGCCGGTGGTGGATTCCACGGACCGGCTGTTGAACCTGGCCCGGAGCCAGGCCTGGGATCTCGGATATGTGGAGGAGAACGATGTGGCGGTCCCCCAGTGTCAGCCTCAGCATAGCACACTTTGTGGAAAA
>CABSAB010000133.1 GCA_902475515.1 uncultured Eubacteriales bacterium
AAGCTGGTCATGGAAAACGGAAAAGTCACAGCCGTCCACCTGGCCGATCCAGTCGAACCACTCGCCGGTGCCTTTCAGGGCGTTGCGAACCAGGTGGGAATCCAGCTCCCAATAGGTCTGATCCATGATTTCTACCAGCTTGCTGTTCAGGTCATCCTCCACGCCGCGGTCCTTCTGCCACTGACTGCCATACATCCGCATGGTGGAAGCAAACCAGGCGCTGCCGCCGCATTTGCGCATTTTCTCCAATACAATGACCTTTTTCCCGGTGAGCCATGCAAACCGTCCCGCGGCAACCAGACCGCCGCCTCCGCCGCCGATGACGCAGAGATCGCAGTCCAGCGTGATAGGCTCGTGAGGCACCGGCTCCGGCCATGGCTCCGATTCCTTATACATGGCGTCCAGGGGACAGACCTCCACGCATTTGCCGCATTCGATACACTTGTCCTTGTCAATAGAAACAGGTGCGCCCATTGCGCCGCCGATGGCATGGGTGGGACAGTGCATGGAGCACCGGCCGCAGTTGGTACAGTGCTTGGGGTCAATGATATATGCCATATAAAACGCTCCTTTCGTTTTTCTTTTATTATGGTCGCTTTTTGCAAAAGGAGCAAGCGTCAATATCGGAAGTGGAACATCATTATGCAAGATAATCCGGAAAGACCTTAGTTTGCATTTATCCAGGAACTGTTTGGATTTTGTCAGTTTTCATGAGAGGGAATCATGTTACAATAGATAAAAGAAGAGCAAAGTGAAGCGCATGGCAATGATTCAACAAAATGTTTAGCCCATGGCGAAAGCGTGCGCCGCACGGAATATAAAACTTTTTGAGGTGATCCTATGCATCGTTACTATCCGACACTGTTATCCCCCTATGTACTGCCCAACGGCGTGGTGCTGAAAAACCGAATGATATGTCCGCCGAACCAGCCGTCTACTGTACAGGGTGCGGAGAATTTTCCCACGCAGAATCTCATCCGCCAATATGCGGACCGGGCCAGGAACGGCGCAGCCATTGTTACAACCTCCGGGGCCTATTTGACCGCCGGCGACCCCAAGGAGCACAGCTGGGGCTGGAATGTCGAAGACGGTAGCGCCCAGAATTACATGAGTGAGCTGGCGGAGGCCATCCACGCCTATGGAAGCCTCTGCAATGGATTTCTCATCTGCTTCCCGGAGGATGGGTATGACGTGAGCGCCTTTGATCTGGCGTTAAATCAGGAGATCCACTATATGCTGTCCGAGTCCTTCAAAAAAGAGCCGAAGGCCCTGACCACAGAAATGGTCTACGAGCACATCGAGCGCTATGTCCGGCAGGTAAAGGCCATGGCGGAATGCGGCTACGACGGTGTGAATATCCATATGTCCTACCGCTTTTCGCTGGCGGCGAGATTCCTGTCGCCCATGACCAATCTGCGCACCGATGAATTCGGCGGGGACTTTGCCGGCAGGACGAAATTCTGCCGGGAGCTTTGCAAAAGGATCAAGCAGGCCTGTGGAAACCGCTTCGTGATCGAGGAGGAGGCTGCCACCGCAATCTCCGGACCATGGAGGAGTCTATTCGCTTTTCCAAGGAGATGCACGGCCTGGTGGACATCATGACCATGCGCTCCGATATTGTAGACCCCCAGCATCCCATCGGCTATGAGCAAAATCCCAGACCCTATGTCTATATGGCCGAGGGCGTGATGGCGGGAGCGCCGGAGATTGCGGTGGCAGCCTCCTCGGGGCTGTTTGACCCGGAGGCCAATGAAAAGCTGCTTTCAGCGGGAAAAGCCCATCTGGTGTCCATGGCAAGAGCCTTTATCTCCAATCCGGAATATGGCAAGCTGGTGTATGTGGGAAAGCCAAAGGAACTGGTGCCCTGCATCCGCTGCAACAAGTGCCTCCGGGCCGGTCCCAGCGAGCCGTGGCTGACGGTATGCACCGTGAATCCTGCCCGGGGCATGGAGCACTTTATGAAGGATCTGCAGCCGCTGGATGGAACGGCAAAGAAGGTGGCCGTCATCGGCGGCGGCCCGGCAGGTATGATGGCGGCGCTGACTGCCCGGCAGCAGGGCCACCAGGTGCATTTGTTTGAAAAGACGGACCGCATGGGAGGTCTTTTGAATCACTGCGATACGGTAGAATTTAAGTGGCCCCTGCGGGCTTACCGGGATTATCTGGTCCGCCAGGTGCAGGCGAATCCGGACATTATGGTACATATGAACTGCGCGCCTGTGGCCGAATGGCTGGAGGCAGAGGGCTTTGAGGTGGTCATAGCCGCAGTTGGGTCCGAGCCGGCCCTCCCGCCGATCCCCGGCGCGGATGCCCCCTTTGTGAAATTCGGAAAAGATGTATTTGGCCATGAATCGGAACTGGGGGCACGGGTCGTCATTGTGGGCGGCGGCGAGATCGGCGTGGAGTGCGGTATCCAGCTGGCTCGAAAGGGACATCGGGTGACGGTGCTGGAGATGACCGACAAGCTGGCCCGGGAGGCGGACCACAACCACTACTATTCCATGGTCCAGGCGGCCTGGGAGCGGGAAGAAAACTTTACCGGGATCGTGGGTGCCACCTGCACGAAGATCGAAGCACACCAGGTGACCTATCGGGATGGGCAGGGGAGCCTGCACAGCATCCCCTGCGACAGTGTGGTGCTTTCTGCCGGTATGCGGGCAAAAACCGAGGAAGCCCTCTCTTATGCCGGTGCGGGACAGCTGTTCCGTATGGTGGGAGACTGCAAAAAAGCGGCGTCCCTCCAGCAGGCCCTGCGCAGCGCCTGGACGACGGCGAAGACGATCTAACAGGGAATATCAATCAACGACTATGGAGGAATTACACGATGAAGCAACGGAAAAAACGCCCGGTCCCGCCGCCGCCTCCGGCTGTGGTGGACGACGATATGATTAAAAAGATGCAGGATGAGGACGAGCCGGATATGCCTCAGATGCAGACGCCCATGTATGATATGGATGATCCGGTCTATCAGGAGCGCCACGCCCTAGCCCAGAAGCTTCAACTGCAATCCGCCCAGGAGGGGTTTGTACTGCTGAAAAACAGCGGGATACTGCCCCTTTCCGCCGGGACAAAACTCAATGTCTTTGGGCGGCATGCCGGGCTGTTTTTCACAGAGGAGCTCTGCAAAAAGTACGGTGTGGAATTGAATGCCGACCTGCTGGCGTTCTACACCGACTATAAGACCCGGGACCCGGGCTATACCGGCTCCGGCTTCGATGAAGAAACGGGAACATATATCCCCCAGAACCGGACAGCCACGGGAATGTTCGGCAACATCGGTTATCTGGACCACGAGCCGTTTATCGGCTATGACGTGCACAATGAGGATGGTTCTGTACGGGTACAGCAGATGCCGTCTGACCTGTTGGAACAGGCAAAAGCCTTCTCCGATACGGCAGCGGTGGTGCTCTACCGCCACGGCGGCGAGGGGGCGGACCACGAGAAGGGGGACGAGCGGCTTTCCGAGGGCGAGGCGGCCATGCTGTCCTTCTGCACGGAGCATTTTGCGAAGGTCCTTGTGATCCTTGCCACTAACAGCGTCATCGACGGCGACTTTTTGGTGGAGGATTCCGTCCAGAAATTTTACCAGTATACCTACGGTGGCGGGGTCTACTCCAACAACATCGGCAAGGAGATTTTCCCGGACTTTGAAAGCCGGGTGGAGCTCCGGTATGTGGATGGGACTGGCGCACCTGCGCCCCATGTGTACCCCATTCACGCAGATAAGCTGGGCGGCGTGTTTTATACCTGCAATAACCCCGGCGACAATGGCGCCGAGGCCCTGCTGCGGCTGATGCTTGGAACAGTGAATCCCTCCGGACGGCTCATGGACGAGATTGTCTATGACTACGACGACAACCCGGTTTCAAAATGCTCCGGCGGTCTGACATTCTCTCGCAAATCCACCACCGAGGACCTCTATATCTACGGCCACAACTACGTGGCCTACAAAGAGGGCGTATACCTGGGCTACAAGTATTTTGAGACCTTTTGCCCGGAAAAGGTGGTTTATCCCTTTGGATTTGGCCTTTCTTATACGGAGTTTGCGTGGGATATCGGTGCGCTGAAAACTGGAACGAATGAATACGGCGAGCTGCAATTTTCCGTGGATGTGACCGTGAAAAACACCGGGAAAAGCGCAGGCAAAGACGTGGTGCAGCTCTATGTGACAGCGCCCTATGATGCGGACAGTAAGTACCATGTGGAAAAACCTCTGGTTGCCCTTTCCGCCTTTGAGAAGACCAAGGAAATTCGGCCCGGAGAAACGGATATCGTGACCCTGGTCTGGAACGCCCGGGATATTGCCTGCTACTCCGACACGGCGGAATGCTATGTGTTGGAGGCGGGCAGCTATCAATTCAATATTGCTGCCAACGCGCACGCCGCCCCGGTGGCAGTACTCCTGTGGGACAACCAAAAGGATGTACTGTTTACCCACGATGAGGTGACGGGGACAGCCTATCGGAACCTGTTCACCGGAAGCGAAACAGAGGGCTACCGTTTCGACGCCCGGGGGACAGAAAAAGAAAACATTGTCTATCTCCACCGGGTGGATGTGGACGGCAGGCCTGCCGTGGCCCCCGGTACGTATCCGGAGACTACGGTCCTCAATGAGATCACCCGGGAGACCGCACAGATTTTGGACCTGGAGACCCGTGGCCTGGGGTCCTATTATGAAATGGACGGGACGGATGTTCATTTCTATGATGCAGACATTCCCCTTCCCACCACCAACGCAGTCTATCGGGATAAGGACGGGAAACAGAAAAACTTCATGCTTCAGGATGTGAACCGATTCCTGAAGGATAAGACCCATCACAACTATCACAATGTCGAGGCGCTGGAAAAACTGACAGGCATCCGGGTACAAGCCTGGACGCCCAAAACAGACGACTTGGTGTGGGATCATTTTCTCGATCAGTTCAGCGTGAATGAGATGCTCTGCCGGTTCTACCACTGCGGTTTTGATATCCCCGCCCTCAAGGAGTACGGTATCCCCGTGACCTACTCCGCCGACACGCCGGGGCAGATTGGCACCAACAACAAAATGCCTATGGGCACCACCACCAAATACTGCGACACCATTCTGGCCTGCACCTTCAACAAAGAATTGTGCTATGAGCTGGAAGTGCTTCA
>CABSAB010000134.1 GCA_902475515.1 uncultured Eubacteriales bacterium
GTGGGCGACCGGAATGTCCGGGAGATGATGGTCCGGGAGAATATGATCCTGGGCGGCGAGCAGTCCGGCCATATCATTCTCATGAACCATATGCCCACCGGCGACGGACAGCTGACGGCCCTGCATTTTCTGAGCATTGTCAGCAAGTACGGCATGCCGGTCAGCGAGCTCATTGCGGAGATCCCCCATTATCCCCAGGTGCTTATCAACATCCTGGGACCCTACGATGCCCAGGCCAAGGCGGAGCTGATCGCCAGCCCCAATGTGCAGGCGGCCATCCGGGAGCAGGAGGAACGGCTGGGGGGCGATGGCCGGATCCTGGTGCGTCCCTCGGGGACCGAGGCGCTGCTTCGGGTCATGGTGGAGGCGCCGGAGGAGCATCTGGCCCGGTCTGCGGCGGAGAGAATTGCCGAAATCATTCAAAACGAACAAAAATAACGCCGTATCTAAAATAATTTTTAGAAACTATTGACATTATCGGCCTTTATGCTATAATACGAAGCGTAACAAAGCAGATATATCTGCTTTTTCAGGATGGACGCACCGAATGTTCCGTTTGTTTCAAGCTCACTCTTTTAGAACTTGCCTTGCAACGAGACGGCGCAGCCGGATGGGTATACGAAATCGTGCCGGATGTGCGCACTTTGCGACCAGTCAAGGTTTTGTCTCCTGAACTATACAGGGCGAGTCCGGCTTTTGCCGCTTGCAATATATCAGCCTTTGCAGCTCCACTTATCTTCGGGGCACAAGGGTAAATCTTCTAAAAGAGAGGGAAAAATTATGTACGAAGATAAGATTTTGGTCTGCAAAGAGTGCGGTGCGGAATTCACCTTTACTGCCGGTGAGCAGGAGTTCTACGCAGAGCGCGGCTTCCAGAATGAGCCCCAGCGCTGCAAGGCCTGCCGCGATGCCCGTAAGAACGCGCAGCGTGGTCCCAGACAGTATTTCACTGCCGTGTGCGCTGCCTGCGGCGGCGAGGCGAAGGTTCCCTTCGAGCCCAAGACCGACAGACCTGTTTACTGCTCTGACTGCTTTGCCCGCATGAGAGAGGGCTAATCTCAAATGAAACTGGCCGGCTTCCGATGGGAGGCCGGCTGGTTTTTTATGGAGGTGTATCCATGGCGACTGTCTATTTCCGGGCCCTTTCGCCTGCGGCTTCGCCGAGGGAAGCCGCGTACCGGCTGCTTCACCAGGTGCTTGGGGTGCAGAAAAATGCCCTTTGCTATGGCCCAAGCGGAAAGCCCGGTGTGCCCGGAGGGCCGGAGTTCAGTCTGAGCCATACCAAGGGAGCGGTGGTCCTGGCAGTGGACCCGGACCCGGTCGGGGTGGATGTGGAGGCCCTGCGCCCCATCTCGCCCAAACTGCCCCGGCGGGTGCTGAGCGGGCAGGAATTCGCCTGGTTTTCTGCCAGGGGCAGCCGCCCGGCGGATTTTTTCACCCTATGGACGCTGAAGGAGAGCTATTATAAGGCCCTGGGCACCGGACTTCCGGGCATCCCCAACAAAACGGCCTTTTTTCAGGAAGATGGCATCTGGCAGCTGCCGGAGGCCCCTTTCCGTTTTTCCACCTGGGAAAAAGATCTGCTGCGCATAGCTTTATGCAGCCATGCGCAGCAGGTGGAATTTGTGGAGCTTACCGGAAGCTGAGGTTCAGGTCAACACTGCCCTCGATCCCCGGAACGGTTCCGGCGTCGGTGTATTGCCACATGTTGACCGCAAAGGGATAGGAGGGCGTATCCCGGTACTCTGCCAGCCAGAAATCGTAGTCTTTCAGGTCTGTGAGCCGGAGCAGCTGTGTGGCCGTGGAGAGGTTGAAGTAGATGCCTGCATCATAGCCGGCCTCTTCGATGGTTTTGCAGAAGGCAAGGGCACAGGCCGTGACTTCACTGCTGCTGATGGTGTCCGTCCGGGCTTCGTCGCCGGTGACGGTCTCCCAGTCGAAGTAGATGGGATAGGCCAGGTCGTAGCCCTCCACCATGGCAAGGACTTCCTTGGCCTCGGTGACGGCCTCCTCCTCCGTCAGGGCCTGGGAGAAGAAGTAGACGCCCACATCGATCCCCAGGGCGGCAGCATATTCCATGTTATACTGAAAAAACTCGTCCTGGTTGGTCTCGCCCTCGCTGTAGCCCCGGTAGCCGGCCCGGATCATGGCGTAGTCCACATCGCTGTCCGCCACTGCCTGCCAGTCGATCCAGCCCTGATGGCTGGAGACGTCGATGCCCAGCTTGGCGGTCAGGGATTTGGATTCGTAGGTCTTGTAGCCGTTCTCCTCGCCGAAGCACTCTGCCGCCAGCTCGGAAAAGGGCAGAGACGGCGGGTCTGTGGCCGTGGGCGTTTGGGCGTCCGGTGCCGCCGGTGCGTCCGGGTCGGCGGGGTCTACGATGGTCGTTTCCACAGTGCCGTCCGGCGTATGTACCACCCGGTGTTTCGGGGAGAAAAACAGCAGGACCAGCAAGAACAGCACGGCCATCAGCGCCACCAGGATGCCAAGTACGATGGCCACCGGTGTCAGGGAGTTTTTAAATCTGGGCTTACGTGATTTCGCACGCTTTTTTGTAGGTTGTTTGGTAGATTGAGCCATATCGATCCTTTCATCGCAGTCCCCAGGTGTTTGGGGAATATGAAATCAGTATACCACAGAAGCGAAGATTCGCCAAGAAAAAAAGCGAAAAACCCAAATTTTCATAAATTTTTCATTGTCTCATGGGGGAAAATGTAGTAGAATGAAACCCTAGTATATGCAGAATATGCAACCCCCGCAGGAAAGGAGCGTTCGTCATGGCGCAGCAGCAGGGCGGCCAAACGCCGCAAAATAATCCCCAGAATTACCGGAGCGCCCCCCAGTACGACCGCTCTGGGCAGGGGATGGGTTCCGGCGGACTGACACCGGAGCAGCGCCGGGTGCGCCAGCAGCGCCGCCAGGAGCAGATGAACCGGCGGCTCAGCCACCGCAGAACGCTGTTTGGCATCCTGCTTTTGCTGATCGTGGTGGTGTCGTTCATGGTGATCAAGCTGGTCAATGGCGGCCTGGAGGATGTGGCCCAGGTAGAGCTGGACACCATGGATCTGGACGAGAACGACGAGGCCGAGGAGGCGCTGTATAACGGTCCGCCTGTGGCCACGATCGCCTTTGTGG
Organism: uncultured Eubacteriales bacterium; assembly: GCA_902475515.1. GTDB lineage: Bacteria > Bacillota > Clostridia > Oscillospirales > Oscillospiraceae > HGM13006. Next base: position 3,136 of record CABSAB010000134.1, read on the forward strand.
GCGATATTTCCGTATCCGCCGATCAGGTGGCGGCAGTCACCCAGGCGGACGGGACCTACGATTTTAATCTGCCCCTGTCCGATGTGAAAAGTCATGTGTCGGAGGCGGCCTATGCCGTGGGAGATTTCGAGACCAATCTGGTCGATGGCCTTGCATACGGCGGTGAGCCTTACTACAATGCCCCGGTCCAGTTGGCGGGCAGCCTGCGGGCCTTGGGGTTCCGCCTGATGTCCACGGCCAATACCTATGCCCTGAACAATGGAATCGAGGGCCTTATCTCCACCAAGAGCTATCTTGCCGAAGCGCAGCTTCGTTCGGTGGGCACCTACCTGAGCCAGGAGGAGCGGAACCAGAACGGCGGCGCGTATATTCGCAATATCCATAAGATCCGGTTCGGATTTCTGTCGTATACCAAGGGGACGGATTCCGTGTCTATGCCCGAGGGCTGTGAATATGCCCTCAATACCCTCTATGATGACTATGCCGACTATTGGACGGACCTGAAAAGCAGTCAGATCCGCCAGGATGTGCAGGCCGCCCGGGATGCCGGGGCCGAGGTGATCATTGCTCTGGTGCACTGGGGCAGCGAGTATGGACGCACATTGCGGGAGCCTCAGAAGCAGGCTGCGGAGCTGCTGCTTGCGAGCGGTGTGGATGTGATCATCGGCACCCATTCCCACCTGGTGGGAGAGATGGGCTTCCAGGAGGTGGAGCAGTCGGACGGCACCATGAAGAATTGCTTTGTGGCCTATGGCCTGGGAGATTTTTATACGGACCCCGCACAGCCCGGCGGACAGCAGTCGGTGATATTGAAGCTGGAGTTTTCCCGGGAGGATGACGGCAGCGTAGCCATCACCAAGGCCGGGTATGTGCCGATCTATCAGTATATCAGCGAGCAAAACGGCAAGCGGCAGTTTATGGTCTTGGACGTGTACAAGAATCTGGCCAGCCTGAAGCGCAGTTCCATGACGGCTGACGAGATGGAGCTGTTCAATGCGCTGTATGACACCGTGGAGACCCTCCACACCTATGCCGGGGAGGATCTGGATGCAGGCCCGGGCGAGGCGGATCAGCGGATCATTGCCCGGGTGATGGAGGAGGGACCGGTTTCCGACTATACCATCAAGACTACGCGCCAGGAGGAGCAGGCGGCCCAAAAGGCGGCTCGGGGCGAAGACAGCGCGGAAGAATAAACAGCAACCACCGGCAGGAGACTGCCGGTGGTTTTTTCAATGGATTATAAAATTATAAACTGCCTCATTGCATCCCATGCCGATATGGTGTATGCTTCAAGCAAAGGCGGCACAGCTTCCGTTCCAGCGGGCGCCGCGCGGCCATCCCCGGAGGGAAGGCCCATCAGAAGGAGTGATTTCATGGCAAACGAACATTTGAAGGACTTTAACGCTATGCTCCGGGAGGACAAGGGCATGCCGAGAATCCAGATCGTTACCGATCCGGCCACCATCCAAAAATATGGCGGCACCCGCATGTTTTTTGCCCCGCCCATGGACTATGACCGGATGATGCGAAAGATCCCGGCGGGGAAGCTCACCACCGTGGGCGGGATACGGGAATACTTTGCGTCGCAAAACGATGCGGATTTCACAGAGCCCATCACCGCCGGGGTGTTCGTGTCCATCGCCGCCTGGGCCAGCTTCCAGCGGGAGACAGACCTCACGCCCTGGTGGCGGACCCTCAAGGCCGGGGGCGAGCTGAACCCCAAGTATCCCGGCGGGGTGGAAGCGCAGAAGGAGAAGCTGGAGGCCGAGGGGCACAAGGTCGTGCAAAGGGGCCGGAAGAATATCCGGTACTATGTGCAGGACTATGAAAAGACGTTGGTCCCGCTGGACACACTGTGAGAAAGGAAGATATCATGGGACATATTACGGGCATCCATCATGCGGCGCTGAAATGCTGCGGAACAGAGGAGTTTGAGCGGACCGTCGGGTTTTACCGGGATGTGCTGGGGCTGACGGTGAAACGGACCTGGGGGGCAGAAG
>CABSAB010000135.1 GCA_902475515.1 uncultured Eubacteriales bacterium
GGGCCGCCGCATCTACGACAACATCCGCAAGGCCATCGGCTTCCTTTTGGCCTCCAATCTGGCGGAGGTCCTGGCCATCTTCTTTGCCACCCTCCTTGGCTTCACCATTCTGGAGCCGGTGCATCTTTTATGGATCAATCTGATCACCGACTGCTTCCCGGCCCTGGCGCTGGGCATGGAGGCCGGGGAACCGGATATCATGCGCCGCCGGCCCCGGGATACCAAGGACGGCATCTTCTCAGGCGGGCTTGGGCTGGATGTATTCCTCCAGGGCTTCCTGGTGACCTGCCTGACCCTGCTGGCCTATTTTACCGGTCATTTCATCGAATCCGGCGTCTGGGAGATCACCACCAGTCACGACGGCATGACTATGGCCTTTTTGACCCTGTCCATGGTGGAGATCTGCCACAGCTTCAATATGCGCTCCCGCCGGAAGTCGGTGTTCTCCCTGAAGCAGCATAACAAATGGCTCTGGGGCGCCATGGCCCTGTCTCTGGTGCTCACCACCGCGGTGATCTATGTGCCGTTCCTGCGGGCAGCTTTCGACTTTGCCCACATCAGCCTGATGGAATACGCCGTGGCTCTGGGGCTGGCAATATCCATTATTCCCATTATGGAGCTGGTGAAATTTGTGCAGCGCCGTCTGGGTAAGTAGCTTCCTGACGTTCTGCCTGTTTCCTCGGAACCTCATCCCCATGTGCTTTTGCGACATGGGACGCAACAGCCTGTTGCTTGGCTTTCTGAAACGGCGATGGTATACTGTCTATCGAGGTGATAATCGACATGGAAACAAAGGATATCATTATGGAGCTCCGGACCAAAAACGGATTCACACAGGATATGCTTGCGGAAAAAGTGTATGTTACCCGGCAGGCGGTCTCCCGCTGGGAAACCGGTGAAACGGTGCCCAACACGGAAACGCTAAAATTGCTGTCGAAGCTGTTTGATGTTTCTATCAATACGCTTTTGGGTTCTCCCCGGCAGCTGATCTGCCAGTGCTGTGGCATGCCCCTTGACGATTCTTCCATCAGCAGAGAGAAGGATGGCACATTCAATGAGGAATACTGTAAATGGTGCTACACCGACGGGGCATTCGTTTACACGAGCCTTGCGGAATTGACGGATTTTCTTGCGGGGCATATGTCCAATGCCGCATGGACGCCGGAGCAGGCGCGGGCCTATTTTGAAGCTGAACTTCCCAAGCTGAATCATTGGAAACAGACAGGGAAATAACCCCACAAGTCCCTTTTGCACAAGATCGAAAAAAGAGCAAGGCAGCCTGAAACGGCTTGCCTTGCTCTTAATTGTTTTATTCCTCGGCTTCATTCCCACCATCAGGCCGCCTGCCGGGATTTATCTCCGGCTTCGGTCCTCCCAGGGCATTCGCTTGATTTTATTGAATGGTCCCACCGCCCACCACGGTATCGCCGTCATAGAGCACCACCGCCTGTCCGGCGGTCACCGCCCGCTGGGGCGTTTCAAATTCTACCCGGATCTCCTCCGGGCCGGTCTGAAAGACCCTGCAGGACTGGGCGGTCTGCCGGTAGCGGACCTTGGCCGTCAGAGGCATGCCATCTATTAACGGAACTCCCCCGGTGAGGTGTACTTCCGCCGCAGTGAGGCACCCGGTGAACAGCTCGGCATTGCCGCCCAGCGTCACTGTGTTTTTCTCCATATCCTTGCCCGTCACATAGAGCCGGGTGGCCGCAGGGATACCCAAGCCCTTCCGCTGGCCCAGAGTATAGCGCACTGCACCCTTGTGGGGGCCAAGCACCTGCCCGTCTTTATCCAAAAAACTGCCCGGGGCATAGGTCTTGCCCGTGTACCGCTCCAGGAACGCGCCATAGTCGCCATCCGGCACAAAACAGATGTCCTGGCTCTCGGCTTTCTCCGCGCTGACAAAGCCCTGCTCCCGGGCGATCTCCCGGACCTGGGCCTTGGTCAGTCCCCCCAGCGGGAACAGGGTATGGGCCAGCTGCTCCTGACTGAGGAAATAGAGCACATAGCTCTGATCCTTCGCCGCATCCGCGGCGGTTTTCAGCTGATAGCGGCCGCCCCCCCGGCATACCTGGGCATAGTGCCCTGTGGCTAGGAAATCGCAGCCCAATTCCTGCGCCCGCTGCCACATGGCCTGGAATTTCAGATGCCGGTTGCAGGCGATGCAGGGATTCGGCGTTCTCCCGGCCTCGTACTCCGCCACGAAAGGAGCCATCACATACCGATCGAACTCCGCTGTAAAATCAACCACTTCATGGGGGATCTCCAGCCGCCGACACAGTTCCGCTGCGTCCCGGGCGTCGTCCCCGGCGCCGCAGCCGTCTCCGCCGTGAAGCCGCATGGTCACGCCAACGCAGTCGTATCCCTGCTCTTTCAAAAGATAGGCCGCCACGCTGGAATCCACGCCGCCGCTCATGCCGATCATGCACTTTGGCATACTCAGCCTCCCAGCCGAATCATCTCGTCAATGCAGCGCTTTGCACCGGTCATCACATCCGCGGGAAGCGTAATGACCTCCCCGGCCGTCCCCTGCACGCAGCCCAGCACATCCGCCAGGGTGGTGAGCTTCATATCCGGGCACATCAGGTCCCGGGAGAGATAGTGGAATTTCTTCTCCGGGTAGGTATACTGCAAATGCTCTACAATGGCCGATTCCGTGCCGATGATGAATTCCCCGGCGTCGGAATGCTTGACGTAATCCATGATCCCCGTGGTAGAGCCCACATAGTCCGCCTGGGCGGACACCTCCGGCGGGCACTCAGGATGCACCAGCAGCAGCGCCCCGGGATGCTTGTCCCGCGCTGCCTGCACATCCGCCGCGTTCCGGCGGCCATGATAGGGGCAGCCGCCGTTTAAGTACCGGATATTCTTCTCCGGCACCTGCTGTGCCACATACTGGGCCAGGTTCTGATCGGGGATAAAGAGAATATCCTTCTGGGGCATGGCCCGGACGATCTTCACCGCTGAGGAGGAGGTCACACACACATCACAGATGGTCTTGAGGTTGGAGGTCGTATTGATATAGCACACCACTGCATATCCGGGATAATCCGGCAAAATGGCCTCAACATCCTCCTTGTCCATCTGGTCCGCCATGGGACAGCCCGCCTCCGAATGGCTCAGGATCACCGTCTTTTCCGGGCACAGGACCTTGCAGGTCTCTGCCATGAACCGCACGCCGCACATGACCACCGTCTTGTGGGGCGCCTTGGACGCCTGCACGCTCAGGCCATAGGAATCACCCACATAGTCCGCCACATCCAAAATCTCCTGTCCCTGATAGGCGTGAGCCAGAATACACACATCGTTTTCTTTTTTCAGCCGCAGGATCTCCTGCTGCATCTCATAAACCGTCATTTGTTTTCCTCCTCAAAAGGCAAAGCTTCCGGCTTGACCCGGAATATCCGCAACACTTGAAAATATTATACGAAACATTTCCGCACTTTGTCAACCAGAATCCCCAGTTTACCGCTAGGAATTTTGAGAAATTCTCCCGTTCCTCTTGATTTCCTATCATTCCTATCGTATATTAGGAGTAGGAATCCATCCGAGGAGGAGATTTGCCGTGAAACTATCCACCCGGGGCCGCTATGCCCTGCGGATGATGCTGGACATCGCCCTGCACCCGGGCGAGACCAGCGTCTCCCTGAAATCCATTGCCCAGCGCCAGGATATCTCTGTGAAATACCTGGAGCAGATCGTCACGCCCCTGGTGCGGGGCGGCTATCTCCGGGCCAGCCGGGGCGCCCAGGGGGGCTATCAGCTGAGCCGTCCTGTGGAGGAATATACCGTGGGGATGATCCTCCGGACCATTGAGGGCAGCCTCTCCCCGGTGACATGCCTGAATGACAACGCCTGTGTCCGGCAGAGCCGCTGCGCCACGGTGGAGGTCTACCGGAGGATCGACCAGGCCATCGACCAGGTGGTGGACAACATTACCCTGGCTGATCTGGTGCATCTGCAATATGATAAATGGGGCGGAGAAACACCGCCGGAAGCATAAAAAAACATCCCCCCGCCCAGCGGGGGGATGTTTTTTAATGATACTGATACGTGCTGGCGTCAAAGGCCTCGCCCCGCCAGGTGCTCTCCACCAGATAGCCGCCCGACACCGTAAGGATATATACATCGTCGATGGTGAGCTGCTCCTCATAGGGGTTCATCACCTCGTTGACCATATCCACCACGCTCTGGCCGTAGAGGCCATAACACGAGGCGCCGTTGTAGTCCACGCCCTCGCCGGGCAGGGTATTCTGCTCGATATCGCCCAGACCACCCAGCACCGCTTTCAACGCCAGATACCGGATATTGGCCCCGGAGAGATCCGTCACCATATTGTTCATGGCCGCCTCATACACCGCCGGAAGTTTCGTCCAGTTACTGGGTGCCGTGCACTCCTTGATCATGGCCTTCAGGAAGCTCTGCTGCACATACTGCCGCTGGATATCCGCCATCAGGTAGCCCGCCCGGTAGCGGCACACTGCCAGCGCCTCATTTCCATCCAGCACCTGCTGTCCCGGCGTCAGAGTAATGATCTCCCCAGTCTCGGGGTTATCCACCTCCATCTCCATGGGCACGTCAAAGCTCACACCGCCCAGGGCCTCCACCGCGTCCTTAAAGACCTGATAGTCAATCAGCGCATAGCCGTCCGGCCGGAAACCCAGCAGCTTTTCGATCTCATCCAGCAAGGCCCGCGCGCCCGCCTCTCCGCCGCCATGAATGCCATATACGCCGTTGAGCTTGGGCACATACTCCCCGTTGCTGACGATGGTATCCCGGGGGATACTGGTGAGGGACACCGCCTTGCCCTTGCCGTCCAGGGACAGGATCATCATGGTGTCTGTCCGGGTGCCCTCCTCATCCGTGGCGGCCACCAGAATATTGAAAAATCCGGCTTTCCGGGTGTGGACGCCGTCCTGGGTCTGCTCCGGCGCCCGGAACAACAGTGCATACGCCGCCCCGATCAACGCCGCCAGGATCAGCAGAAATATGAGGAAATTCCGGAAAAAATGATGCTTTTTCCGCCGACGCCGCACAGGGGGCTGCTGGTAGACCTCCTCATAGCTGTAGCCGCCGGAGGGCTGTCTGCGCCGGGGCTGCCGGGGCTGGGGGCGGCCATAGGGATCGGGGAAAACG
>CABSAB010000136.1 GCA_902475515.1 uncultured Eubacteriales bacterium
GCGGATCTCCTTGGGGATCACCACCCGGCCCAGGTCGTCAATACGGCGTACGATTCCAGTAGCTTTCATATATAAACTTCCTCCGTCTCGAATTTTTACAAGGCTAGTATTTACCTGTGGAGGGCTTTTATGCGAAGAATGGATTTTAGAAAATTTTCCAAAAAACGATTTGCCGGTCATGCCTGCCCAGGGAGGAAAGGACTCAAGGCCTCTCTGGGTGCTTGTGTATTTTTCCGGTTGTGATATAATAGGACCCAGCATGGTTCGATCCAATGAGAAAAGGAGATGTTTATCATGAATACCATAAAAGCCAAGCTCCCGGCCTATGGCATGCCCACCTTGGAGGGGTCCGTCAATAAGCCCGAAAAGGTCAGCATGATGCCGCCCATGGGCGATATGCCCGGCCCCGGCGGTCCGGAGGGCCCTGGCGAAGGCGGAATGCCTCCCGGACAGGGTTCCGATGCGGTGAAGCCCTGCCCGCCTACCTGCCGCCCTTCGGAGCATCCCGGCTCTGTGCCCGGTGCAGATGTGGAGCCCGGCAAGCCCGGCCCCGGTTTCCCCGGCGGCGGTCCTCCCAAGGCGCCTCCGTTCCCCAGAATGGAATCCATCGATGTACTGGACGGCAAGCTTTATCTGGCGGAAAATCCCTATGCGGAGATCTCCGGCGATATCAGCGACAAGGTGATGTCCGGAGTGTCCTACAAGACCGACGAGGTCTGCCTGAACGGACTGTATATCGGCGGTGACAGCAGCTACAAGATCAAGGATTCCCGGTTTGAGATGAATGGATACGGCATCGATGATTTTGCTGGGAACGGTTCTGCCATTATGCTGAACAATACCGCCAAGTGCGAAATGAAGAATGTGAACGTGGTCACCCACGGCGTCATTCGGCCCTGCACCGTGGCCACCGGCGACAGCACTCTGATCGTCCGGAACTGCGTGCTGGATTCCCGGGGCGGCGAGATCCCTGCCAGCTATGTGCCCCGGGTGGCCTCTGGTATGATGGAGCCCCCACCGGGACTGAAGCTTGGCGGCAACTGCCGAACCCACCTTTCCATGGGAAACTCCAAGTGCTATTTCTATGATTCCAAGATTCTGGCGCATTCCTGGGCTGCGCTTTCTACGGACAGTTCTCAGGGAGATTTGTACCTGGAGGCCAACAATTGCGATGTGGTCTGCGAGACCGTGGGTTACGGCACCTATGCGGACAACGGCTGCCACAACGTGCTCAATGACTGCCGCATCACCGTGGATACCCATGTGGCCATCATCGCCGGGGATGCCTGGGTGAAGCTGAACGATTGTACCGTGAAGTCCAATCAGTACGGCGCCATGCTCCACGGCGTCCGGGGGCATTATACGGAGACCACCGAGTGCCACATTGTGGGCGGCGATTGGGACGTGGGCGAGGCACTGTTCTTTGTGAAGTCTGAGAACGTCTATCTGAAGCTGGACGGGGCCAAGGTGAAGACCGGGAAATACCTGGTCCATGCCATTGTCAATGACGACGATGCGGCCACCAAGGTGCCTGACGACATGAAACTCAAGTGCTACGGCGTCAACGCAGTCCTTGCAAACGGCGACTATGCGGGCGATATCGTCAACGACGATACGGACCGCACCATGAATGTCTCCATTCTGAACGCCACAGTCAAGGGCGTGATCACCGACGCCTATATCAAGCTGGAGGGTTCCAAGTGGACCGCCACCGGCGATTCCAGCGTGTGCCTGGTGGGTGAGACCGCTGCGGAGCAGCTGGACGCTCCGGCGGGTGTCACCATCACGGCCATAGCCGGAGAGGGCTGTGCCCTGGCAGGGGAGTACACCCTGGCCTCCGGCGGAGCGCTGAACGTGCAATGATCATCTGATGGGATCAAAGCAAAACGCGTACCGAGATCCGGTACGCGTTTTGTCTTTATAGCTGCATCAGCTGATCTTCCGTCATACGCCAGCGCCAGTTTCCCGTGGGAACGCCGGGAACGTTGATGCGGGCCTCGTCGTCCAGCCCCAGAACGTCCTGGACCGGGAGGATCACTGCGGCGGCGGGGGAGGAAAGCAGCGCGCGGCAGATCTCCGCGGCGGAGCGGGGATCTCCGGTGGAGCGCAAATAGCCCCGCAGGGTCTGATTGTCATGGGTACCGGAGAAGAACACCCGACGGCCCGCCTCCTCCGGAGACATGGCAGCTATCTCGGATTCGGAAAATTGGAACACATTCATGCCCGGAAGCCCCGTGAGCCGCAGCAGGCAGGTGACCTGTGCATCCAGCAGGCCCAAATCCTCCGCGATGAGGGGAAGCTCCCCAAATTCCGCTGCCATCTCCCGGAAGAATGCAACCCCCGGCCCCTTGAGCCAGACGCCGTCCTTGGCGGGCTCTCCTGCGGGGATGGCATAATAGGCCGCAAAGCCACGGAAGTGGTCCAGCCTCACGGTGTCATACATGGAAAAGGCCTGCCGGAGCCGCTGTTTCCACCAGGAATATCCGTCCTCGGCCATGACCTCCCAGCGGTAGAGGGGGTTGCCCCAGTCCTGGCCGTCCGCGGCAAAATAGTCCGGCGGACAGCCTGCACGGAGGGTGGGATAGCCTGCCCCGTCCAGGTGGAACAGCTCCCGGTGGGCCCAGGTCTCGGCGCTGTCCAGCGCCGCGTAGATGGGCAGGTCGCCAATGAGATGGATGCCCAGCGTCTTGGCTTTTTGATGCAGGGCATCCCACTGGCAGAAGAAGCGGTATTGCTGCTCCTGAATGCGCCAAATGTCCTGGGCATAGCGCCGGAGCAGCTCCGGCAGATTTTCCCGGTCCCGTTCGGCCTGCGGCCACTGCTGCCAGGGGGTGCCAAAGCGCTCCCGCAGAATGGTGTACAGTGCATAGTCTGTGAGCCAGGCCTCGTTTTCCTGACAAAATTCCGCAAAGCCGTCCATGGACACCGTGTCCTCGGGGGCAAGCAACCGGGGGTCACCCGCAAACAGACAGCGGCTGGAATAGGGGGAATCCCCCTCGCCGGGCGGGCACAGGGGCAGCAGCATCCAGTTGACATAACCCGATTCGTGCAGGTGCTCCAGAAATGCCTCCGCATCGCAGCCCAGATTGCCCACAGGGCCATCTCCCGGCAGGGAAAACACCGGGCACAGCAGCCCCGTGCCCTGGGGGAGCCGGGCATGTGCCGGCAGGGGAGAGAAGCAGGAAGTGTCCCAGCCCTCCCGGTACAGCACCACCCCGGACAGCGGCGGCAGGTAGAGCGTTTTTGTCCCGGCGTCATAGACCAGCCCCGTGAGCAGATCCATGGCGGTCCCGAGGCTTTGGGGGTAGGGGATGGCTGCCTCCACTTGAGAGCGGTTTACATAAATATTGGCCGCTGCGTCCTCCAGCCGCCGCTCCAGACAAAATACATCCTCGCAGACGGCCCTGGGCAGGAAGCTCCCGCTCCGCAGCACCGGATATTCCTGCCGCAGGTGGGACAAATAGCGCACATGGAACGAAAGGACGCCATCCTCCTTTCCCCAGGGGAAGGTGCCGCGGTTGTAGGGGTCCGCAAAGCCCTCCATGCCGGCTTCGTCGCCATAGTACACGCAGGGGACCCCGGAGAAAGTGAACTGCAGGAGCTGTAAAAGCTTCAGACGAGCGGTGGCCAGATAGCGGCTGTGGCCGTCCAGCCGGAATTCCTCCTGGGCTTGGGGCGTCAGGTCTTCCGGCGCCTCGCCCAATACCGTGAGAATGCGGGGGGTGTCGTGGGTGCCGATGAGATTCAGCGCCCCATAGAAAGCCGAGGGGGGATAGTTTTCGTGAATGGCCTCCATGGCCTCGGCAAAGTCCCCGGCTCCTTGGCGGCCTAGAAGAAAGTCGATAGCCCCGGTGCGGAAGGGGTAGTGCATGGTGCAGTCCAGTTCCTCCCCCAGAAGATATGGGCGCAGCTGACCATAGCTGATCTTATTGCTGGCGTCCTCCCAGACCTCGCCCAAAATCAAAGCATCGGACTGTTCTTCTCTGGATGCCTGGGAGATGGCACGGATCAGGCTGTCCGGCAGCTCGTCCGCCACATCCAGCCGCCAGCCGGAGGCCCCGAGCCGAAGCCATTTCCGGATGACCCCCTGGGGGCCGCAGAGAAATTCCACATAGCCGGGGTCCGTTTCCTCCACATTGGGGAGCGAGTCCACACCCCACCAGCACTCATAGCCCGCAGGATGCTCCGGAGAAAACCGGTACCAGCTGTCATAGGGGCTTTGTTCCGGAGAATAGGCCCCCGGTTCCGGGTAATTTCCGTAGCGGTTAAAATAGATGCTGTCATCGCCGGTGTGGCTGAAGACTCCATCCAGGAGAATGCGGATGCCCAGCCCCCTGGCCTCATGACACAGGGCAGTAAAGGCCTCCGTGTCCCCAAAGCCAGGGTCAATGGTGTGATAATCCGCCGTGTCGTATTTGTGATTGCTCCCGGCGGTGAAAATCGGGTTCAGGTAAAGGACCCCGATGCCCAGGGACTTCAGATACAGAAGCTTTTCCCGGATGCCCTCCAGAGTTCCGCCGAAAAAGGGCCAGCGGATGACACGTCCGGCGGAATCCTTGCAGTAAAATGGCGTGTCGTCCCAATCCTGCATCACTATGCGTTTAGAGCCCTTCCAGCCCGCCGGATGGGCCGCGTTTTTCTGCCGGACCTCCCAATCCGCGCCCCGATGAAAGCGGTCCGGAAAGATCTGATACGCAACGGCGTTTTCATACCATTCAGGAAGGGGGCGAGGGCGGTAGACGGTGATCTGCCAGGATTCCGGCGGCTGATGGAACAGCGTCCCATGGCTGGCCTTACTGCCGGCAGCCTTTCCATAGTAGACCCGCTCCGCCGGCGTGTCGATGATGAAGTAATACCAGAGGAGTCCCGGTGTTTCCGGCAGGGGCACGGATACGGAAAATCCACCCTCCCCCGCCTCCATGGGAAGAAGCTGTTCCCCGTCCCACCAAAGGCGCAGGGTTACCCGGCTCCCTTGGGGCAGCTGGGCGTCCAGTGCCAAATGGGCCGTGGTGCCCACCGCCGCCGCCCCAAAGGGGTAGCGGTACCGTGCCTGGCGGGAATCGTGAAATAGTTCCATAATGTATCCTCCCATGGAAGCGGCAGAAGCGGCG
>CABSAB010000137.1 GCA_902475515.1 uncultured Eubacteriales bacterium
CAGGCAGGAGCTGCAGGAGTATCTCTCCGAGCTGTCGGTTCCCGTTACATCAGCGGTGCCACCAGCCGCAGCACCGATTGCAGCACCCGCTGGGGCAGCCTCGTGGCTCGGCACTCCTCCAGCGTCACCCAATGGCTGACCTTCAGCGTGTCCCGGAAATCCCGCTCCACATCAGCCACGCAGTCGGCTTTATACATAAACACACCGTTTTCAAAGTGCAGATACAGGCTCCGGTAGTCCATATTCACCGTGCCCACGGTGGCATATTCCCCATCCACGGAAAACACCTTGGAATGGATAAATCCCGGCGTATATTCGTACACCTGCACGCCGCTTTTCACCAATTCACTGTAGTGGGCCCGGGTCACGGCGTGGACATACCACTTGTCCGGGATATGGGGCGTTAAGATGATGACCTCCACCCCGGTCTTTGCAGCGTTGGTCAGGGCCTGGGTCATACCGTAGTCAATGATCAGGTAGGGCGTCATAATATGAATGTATTTATTGGCCCGGGCAATGAGATTGAGATACACCGAGCTTCCCACAGGCTCATCGTCCAGGGGATTATCCGTATAAGGCTGCACATAGCCCCGGGCCTCCACCACCGGCTCCGGCGGGATGAACAGGGCAATGCTGTCCCGGACGCCCTTGACATAGTCCCACAGCGAAAGAAACATCACCGTCATGGACCAGACCGCTTCGCCCCGGAGCATGATGGCGTTGTCCTTCCAGTGGCCAAAACGCTCCTTTTGATTGATATACTCGTCCGCCAGATTGATGCCGCCGGTGAAGCCCACCTTGCCGTCAATGATCATCAGCTTCCGGTGGTCCCGGTTATTGAGCCGGGCCGACGCCACAGGCAAAAACGGGCCAAATACCGCACACTGGATCCCGAAGGACTCCAGCGTCTTCCGGTAGTCTCCGGGGAGCACCGTAATGCTGCCGAAATCATCGTACATTACCCGCACATCCAGCCCAGCGGCGGCCTTTTCCTTCAAGATCTCCAGGATGCTATTCCACATGACGCCCTCGCCGATGATGAAATACTCCAGGAAGATATACTTCTCCGCCTTCCGGAGCTCTTCCAGCATGGCCGGGAACGCCACATCCCCCAGGGGAAAATAGGTGGTCTCCGTCTGCCGGTACACCGGGCAGCCCGCCACAGCACCGATATATGCCGACTGCATATGCGCATCCCGGCTCTCCGCAGCCAAGGCACTGACCGTCTCAGGATTCGGGGGCAGGTGCCGCCGGAGGTTCTGCTCCACGGAGTTCATCTTCTTCCGTTGGTGGCGGGAAAGCCGGTTGCCGCCCAGCATCAGATAAAACAGTCCGCCGAACACCGGTACTAATAAAATCGGCACCAGCCAGGCGATCTTATACGCCGGATTCGTGTTTCGGCTGATGATAAACAGCATCGCCACGATACTCAGGGCCATCAGCGCAAAATAGATGCCCTCATTCTGATCCTGAAAGCGCCAGATCATCAGCGCAAACACCGCCAGTTGGGCCACGATGCTCACGCCGACCATCACCACCCGCTGAAACACCTTTTTCCAGATACTTCTATGGCTGTGCAAACAGCTTCCCCCTTTCCCGGAAATATAGTGGTATTATAGCACGTTTCTTCCGAATTTTACACCCAAAAATAAAAAGAACCTCCCCAAAACGGGGAGGTCATTTTTGTATTTAGCCCTTGACGTAAGGCAGGATGATGTACAGGATCACGCAGGAGAACACCAGCACCGCAAAGCTTGCGATCTGGCCCACACGCAGGACTGTGTTCCAGCCCTGGGTTCCCTTTGCCTTATAGACAGCCTGGAGACCGAACAGGCCAGCCAGCAGCGTCAGCAGGGACAGATAACGGTTGTTGTCGGGAAGCAGGGCATATACGCCGATGCCAGCGCCCACCAAATCAAACAGATAGGTAAGCACTACATAAAACCAATACTTAAAGCCGCCTCTTGCCTTATCAGCGAACTCACTGTTCAGCTTGTCAAAACTATTGTCCAAAAAGATTACCCCCTAAAAAGTCAAACCCTATGGTTCGTTTGTCAAAGTAAATATACCACAAACAGACGCAGTTCGTCAACCAATAGTTTTAGTCAAAGTGTAGAATTTCCCCCGCTATCTTTATGAACTTTTACCGCCGCTTTCCTGCAGCAGCGCCCCCAGCTGCTCGCCCAGCCGGGCGGCGGCGGCTTTTGCCTCGTCCAGGGTGTTGCCGGAGGCCCCCACCTCCACCAGCAGCGAAAGCTGCCCCAGATCCTGATTGAACCGCTCCGTCCGGAGGTTCAGCGGGCGCATGAGACCCGGGTACGCCCCCTCCAGCCGGGTGTGCAAAATAGCCCCCAGGCTCAGATTCTCCCGCCAGTTCGGGTGATCCAGTCCCCCTGCATCGGTACCCACCACCAGCATCAGCCGGGCGCTGCCGCCATCCTCCGTGACCATGCGCATCTGGCTGCCGTCGGGATTTTCCACCGCGTCCCGGTGGATATCCAGTACCAGGAAAATGGACGGATGCTCCGCCAGAGCTGCCTCCACCACCTGCCGTGCACTGCTGTAGGCGCTGTTAAAATCCGGCACATCGCACATGGTCTTGTCGTGGATCACCGAAAAGCCCGCCGCCCGCAGCTGCTCCGCCAGCACCTCGCCCACGGCCACCACGCTCTTTTCCGCATCCTGGGTCCGAAAGACCGTGCCCTGATTTTCCACACTTTCCGCATAGCTCTCGCTGCCGTGGGTATGCATGATCAAAATGGCCGGGTCCTCCCCCGCCCCCTCCAGCGTCAAAGCGGGCAACGCCGAAAAATCAATGTCGTAGTCCGTTTCGTTGCGCAGCTCCAGCGTAGCATTGTCCCCCAAAGTGATCTCCCGGGGCTCCGGCTCAGGCTGGGTCTTGCGGGCCTCCTCGTCCCAGGCCTCCTCCACGGTGTAAACGGGCACGGGCCGGGGGCTTTGCTCGGGGGATGGCGTGGGGTCGGGGCTTGGTTCCGGCGATGGAGTTGCCGGGGCCGCGGTGAGGTCCACGGGGATCGCCCCCTTTTCCAGCAGTGCCGCACTCAGGATCTGCGCGTCCGCCGCCCGGGTGTTGGTGATCTTCACCAGCAGCACGGTGCCCAGCAGAAAAAAAATCGTCGCCAAGAGGGTGCTTTGGCGTTTCATATGTACCACCTCGTAAGAGTATATGCGGGATCGCGGAAGATAGAATTGAAATTTAGGGCTGAGAGAAATAAAAGGACGCACCCATCCCCTCCTTTGGGGACGGTTTTATGACAAAAAACATGAAATGTGTTCGTAAATTCCGAGGACATACGCAGGAGGAAGACTTTTGTCGAAAATACAAATGACGGAAAACTTGCATTCTCAAAAAGTGTACCTTTTGAGAATCTTCTCCATGGGAGAAAGGGGCGAAAAGTGTTGAAATTGCATAGGGTATGCGATGTTTCGGCGCTTTTTTAAACGCGCTGTTACGACATCAATCGAGGCTGCGGGGTGGCGCGCTGTACATATGGATCGGGAACCATCGCTGCGGCGGGTCGCTCACAGGACATTGGGCGGCGCGTTTTTTTACACCTATCAAAACTAACCGCAGTACCATCCCCAGGTACTGCCAAAAAATGTAAAAAATAAAGTGGGTGAGATTATGTTTTCACGAAAACGGAGGACCAACCAACACCGCATGGGCAGGAGAGTGCTGTCCATGCTTTTGGCCGTTGTTTTGATCTTTAGCATTCTGCCGGAGTTTACGCCAAACGCATACGCGGCGGCAGCGTATTATCCAAGCGACGTTTCGGTTTCCTATAGTTCGGCGGGTGCGTTTACTGTCAATTGGACACCGGCAACTTCCGGAAGCTACAGCAACGGCTCTAGCTTCCTGAGATACTATGTTGCGGCATATACCTCTACCAGTCAGATTACCGACAAAGGTACTACCAGTACATCTGGCCCTGGCTCACCGGCCTACAGTTGGGAGGTTTCGGGCCGGACCACAACCTCCACAACCATATCTGGGATGACAGCCGGGACTTATTATATTGTGGTCTGGGCCATTTACGGCACCGGTGCGTATTTTGTGCGTGAAGCTGCGGGCTGGGTAAACGTAAGATTGAACGAAACTCCCGTCATCGACTCTTTGACTGGAAATAACGATGGTACAATCTCGGTCAAGTGGACCGGATACTATCCGTCGCATTACCCAACCTCGGGAACTTCTTCGACCTATAACACATCTTTAATTGCCGTATATGAATATACATACCAAATAAGTTCATCCTCTCCCAGTGGCAGTCTCTACACCACAAGTTCTACGATTACCGCTTCCAACGCTGGGAAACAACAGACCTCGACCCTGTACGCCTCATCAACCGGCGCCCTTTTTAAACCTGGAAAAACATACTATGTTGTACCTTGGAGTGTCTACAGCAACGGTCAGAGTATGGTTCGCGGCAGCTATCAATCTGTCACAATGCCAGCTGCCCCCAGTGTGCCGCAAAACGTGACAACAGCGCTGGCCGGCTCCGGCTCCGTAAAGGTGAGCTGGTCCGCACCCGCCAGTGCGGGCGATGAGCCAATCAACGGCTATACAGTAACAGCATATACAAGCTCTACCGGTACTTATGAAGGCGGGACGACCTATGAAGAGCGAAAAACGGTTAGTTCCACTACGCGCTCCGTGACCTTTGATGGTCTGACAAACGGCAAGACCTACTATTTCAGGGTGCTGGCAACCAGTGCTGCAGGTGTCGGTGAGGAATCCGGCTATTCCTCCAGAGCGCCCTACGGAACCCCTGCCCCGGTGACAATCACCAACACTCCGGTTGTGGGCTCTGGCATGATAAGGGTGAGTTGGCATCTTGCCGCCCAAGAGGACACCACCGGCGGCCCCACAAACATCTATGTATACGCCTATACCGATGAAGATTCCACCAGCACCACATCGTATGCGGCGAGGGTCAATGCCGCGGCAACGGATACCTCGGCCACGCTCTCGGGATTAAAGGACAATACACGCTATTACTTCCGGGTCCGGCTCATCAACCCGGCGGGCGAGTTTATGTCCCAGCCCCGGGCG
>CABSAB010000138.1 GCA_902475515.1 uncultured Eubacteriales bacterium
TGCGATACGGCGGGCCGGCTCCACAATAAGCAGAACCTCATGAACGAGCTGGGCAAGATCTCCCGCATCATCGACCGGGAGCTTCCGAACGCCGACAAGGAGGTCCTCCTGGTGCTGGACGGCACCACGGGACAAAACGGCCTTTTACAGGCAAAGCAGTTCCAGGAGATCGCCGGGGTCACGGGCATGGTCCTCACCAAGCTGGACGGCACCGCCAAGGGCGGCATCGTCATTGCGGTGGCGGACGCCCTGCAAATTCCTGTGAAGTATATCGGCGTGGGCGAGGGGATCGACGACCTGATGCCCTTTGAGGCCCAGGGGTTTGTAGATGCCCTGATCTAAGGAGTGGAAGATATGGATAGAATAGATGGAAGAGCCCTGGATGAGCTCCGCAGGGTGGAGATGGTCCCAGACTTTACGAAGTTTGCCGAGGGCAGCTGCCTGATTTCCTGCGGAGACACCATGGTGCTGTGCAACGCCTCGGTGGAGGATAAGGTCCCCCAGCATGTGCAGCACGGCGGCTGGATCACGGCGGAATACTCCATGCTGCCCCGGGCGAACCGGGAGCGGAGCCGCCGGGATGTGAGCAAATTAAAGCTCAGCCCCAGAAGCGCCGAGATCCAACGGCTCATTGGCCGAAGCCTCCGCAGCGCGGTGGATATGGAGAAGATGGGCCCCGTGAGCATCACCGTGGATTGCGACGTCCTGCAGGGCGATGGCGGCACCCGGACGGCCTCGGTCACAGGCGGCTTTGTGGCGCTGGTGCTGTGTTTCCGGAAGCTCATAGAGCAGGGAATCATGACACAGATGCCGGTAAAGACCTTTGTTTCCGGTGTTTCCGCCGGAGTTGTGGGTGGTGTGCCTATGTTGGATCTCCAGTATTTTGAGGATTCCCGGGCCGATGTGGACCTAAACTGCGTCATGGACGGGAACGGCGGTATCATCGAACTCCAGGGCACCGGCGAGGGCCGGCCCTTCACCGTGGACGAGCAGAAAAAGCTTTTGGAGCTGTGCCAGAAGGGAAACCGGGAGCTCCAGGAGATGCAGAAAAAGATTCTGGGGGAACTGTAAATGAAGGTAGTTTTGGCCAGCAATAACCAAAATAAGCTCCGGGAGATGAAGGCCATCCTGTCCCCCCTGGGCTGGGAGATCCTCAGCCAGAAGGAGGCGGGGGTCCATGTGGAGCCCGAGGAGAACGGGGTAAGCTTTGAGGAAAATTCCTTCATCAAGGCCCAGGCCGTCATGGAGACCGCGGGGCTTCCCGCCATTGCCGACGATTCCGGCATCGAAGTAGATGCCTTGGGCGGAGAGCCCGGCGTCTATTCCGCCCGGTACGGCGGCGATGCCTGCGGGGACGACAAGGCCCGGAACCGCCTGTTGGTGAAGAACATGGACGCGGTCCCCGAGGGAAAGCGCACCGCACAGTTTGTGTCCGTCATCACCATGGTCAGTCCGGACGGCTCCAAGGTAGTGGCCCGGGGTGAGCTTCCGGGCGAGATCCTCCGGGAGGAAAAGGGCGATGGCGGTTTCGGCTACGACCCGCTGTTCTATATCCCTGGCGAAGGCTGCACCATGGCGGAATTGACTGCAGAGCGGAAGAATGAGATATCCCACCGGGCTGTGGCATTGCAGAAGTTTGTTGCCCAGCTCACAGGTAAGGAGAAATAATATGTTGACAAGCAAACAGCGGGCGGAGCTTCGTTCTCAGGCCAACGGCCTGGAGGTGACGCTGATGATCGGAAAAGAGGGCATCACCCCCAGCGTGATCCATACGGCCTCCGGCCAGCTGGAGACCCGGGAGCTCATTAAGGGACGGGTGCTGGAGACCGCCGGCATGACCGCCCGGGAGTGCAGCGATCAGCTCTGCGAACTCACAGGGGCCGACGGCGTCCAGTGCGTTGGAAATACCTTTGTGGTCTACCGCAAGAGCAAGAAGCTAGAGACCCAGCGGCAGCAGGAGAAGGCCAAGGAGCGGGCGGCCAAGAAGGTAAACCCCGTCCGGGAGGGCATCAAGCGCCGCCGGGCCGCGGCCAAGCGCCAGCGGGAGCGGAAGGACGAGTTTTTCCGCCAGCAACGGGAAAAGGAGCGCAAAGAGGGCAGGTAAGCCTGCGTAATTTCTGTGAAACAGTTATTTTTTCGCTTTTCGGACGGAACTGTCCAAACGCAGAAAGGAGCGTATCATGG
This sequence comes from uncultured Eubacteriales bacterium, assembly GCA_902475515.1. Classification (GTDB taxonomy): domain Bacteria; phylum Bacillota; class Clostridia; order Oscillospirales; family Oscillospiraceae; genus HGM13006. Next base: position 2,185 of record CABSAB010000138.1, read on the forward strand.
AAAAGATCGGCGTATTTGGCGGCACCTTTAATCCGCCCCACTGTGGGCATCTGCAGGCGGCGGAGGAAGTGAAAAATGCCCTGGGCCTCAGCCGGGTGATCTTCATTCCCGATGCCGAGCCTCCCCATAAGGACCTGCCGGAGGACTCCCCGACACCCCGGCAACGGCTGGAACTGGTGCGGGAAGCGGCGGCGCAGCTACCCTGGGCCGAGGTCTCGGATATGGAACTTTCCCGCAGCGGAAAAAGCTATACCGCCGATACCCTGCGGCTTTTGAAGGAAGCGCACCCGGACGATACGCTCTATTTGATTACCGGCAGTGATATGTTTCTGACGCTCCATAGATGGTATCGGCCTGAGGAGATCTGCCGCCATGCGGTCATTGTGGGCCACCACCGCCGGGAGAAGGACAGTCGTTAGGAGTTCCGGGTGCAGAAGGAGCGCCTGGAGCGGGAATTTGGCGCCCGGGTGGAGCTGGTGGAAAACCGGGTGTTGGAAATCTCCTCCACTAAGGTCCGGCGAATGCTGATCCTTGGCGGCGCGGAGAAATATGTACCTGAGCCGGTGCTGGAGCGCATTCGGTCACAAAAGCTCTACGGCGTGGGCCGGGACTACAGCGGCCTTTCTGACGACGAACTGAAAAGCGTGGCAGTCTCCCTGCTGAAAAAAAAGCGTGTGAATCATGTGCTGGGCTGTGCCGAGACGGCAGTGAAGCTGGCCCGGCGGTGGGGCGGCGACGAACGGACAGCCCTCCGGGCGGGGCTCCTCCACGATATCACCAAGGCCATCGACGGGGAAGACCAGTTGCTATTGGTGGACAAATATGGTATACTGATTTCCGACTTTGAGCGGAATTATCCCAAGGTGCTCCACGCGAAGACCGGTGCCGCCGTGGCGAGGCATGTGTTCCACGAGTGTGATGAGGTGGTCAGCGCCATCTATTGGCACACCACTGGCCGGGCGGATATGTCCCTGATGGAGAAGATTGTGTATCTTGCGGATTATATTGAGCCGAACCGGGGCTTTGACGGTGTGGAGGCCCTGCGGGAAACGGCCTATCAGGACCTGGACAGCACCTTGATCCGGTCCTTTGAAATGGTCATAGAAGAGCTTGTTCGGGAGAACAAGCGCCTTTGCAGGGAGACCCCGGAAGCCCTGGAATTTCTCCGCCGGAAAAAAGCGGCGGATACAGCAAACGTTTGAGGAAGGATGAAGCATTTGTTATCAGCAAAAGAGGCTGCCCATGTGGCGGCTAAAGCCCTGGACGACAAAAAGGCCATGAACCTCATGATGCTTGAGGTAAAGTCCGTGACCACCCTCACGGAGTATATGATCTTGGCCACCGGCACCTCCGACACCCACATCCGCGCCCTGTGCGACGAGGTGGAAAAAAAGATGGAGGAGGCCGGAGAGACCGTTTTTCACCGGGAGGGCTACCGGGGCGACACCTGGATCGTCATGGATTTTTGCGGTGTGATGGTCCATGTGTTCACCGAGCAGCAGCGGAAGTTTTACGATCTGGAGCGGCTCTGGGGGGATGCGCCCCTGGTGGACCTCACAGACGTATTAGAGTAAATTTTATAGAAGTCAGGTGACCTGAGATGAAATACGATTTTACCGCCATTGAAAAGAAGTGGCAAAAGATCTGGGCGGAGAAGAACCTCTATGCCGCTGAGAACGGATCGGATAAGGAGAAGTTCTATGCCCTGATCGAGTTCCCCTATCCCTCCGGCGCGGGGCTCCACGTGGGCCATCCCCGGCCCTATACGGCCATGGATACCATTGCCCGGAAAAAGCGGATGGAGGGGTACAATGTGCTGTTCCCTATCGGCTATGACGCCTTTGGCCTGCCTACGGAGAACTTTGCCATCAAGAATCATGTGCATCCGGCCATTGTCACCAAGCAGAACATTGAGAACTTCACACGGCAGTTGCATATGCTGGGCTACAGCTTCGACTGGGACCGCTGCATCGACACCACGGACCCGAACTACTACAAGTGGACCCAGTGGATATTTCTGCAGCTCTACAAGCATGGCCTTGCCTATAAGGCCACTATGCCTGTGAACTGGTGCACCAGCTGCAAATGCGTCCTTGCCAACGAAGAAGTGGTGGAGGGTGTCTGCGAGCGCTGCGGAAGTCCCGTGGTCCGCAAGGAGAAGTCCCAGTGGATGCTGGGGATTACCAAATACGCACAGAAGCTCATCGATGGTCTTGAGGACCTGGACTTTATTGAGCGGGTCAAGACCCAGCAGATCAACTGGATCGGACGGTCCACCGGCGCGGAGGTCACCTTTAAGGCAACCACCGGGGACGATATCGTGATCTTCACCACCCGGCCTGACACACTGTTCGGCGCGACCTATATGGTCATTGCGCCGGAGCATGCCTATGTGAAGAAATGGGCGGATCAGCTGGAGAACCTCCCGGAGGTGGAGGCCTATGTGGCCGAAGCCGCACGGAAATCCGACTTTGAACGCACAGAGCTTGCCGCCGACAAGGAAAAAACAGGCGTCATGCTGAAGGGCGTCCGGGCCATCAACCCGGTCAATGGCCGGGAGATCCCGATTTACATTTCCGACTATGTGCTGGCGACCTATGGCACCGGTGCTATTATGGCCGTGCCTTCTCACGACAGCCGTGACTGGGCCTTTGCCAAGAAATTTGGCCTGCCTATCATTGAGACCGCCAAGGGCGGCAATGTGCAGGAGGCGTGCTATACCACCTCTGACACGGATATCATGGTCAATTCCGGCTTCCTGGACGGTATGACCGTGGGAGAGGCGAAGACTGCTATCGTCAAGTATTTGGAGGAGCATGGCATCGGCAAGGCCAAGGTCAACTA
>CABSAB010000139.1 GCA_902475515.1 uncultured Eubacteriales bacterium
TGTCGTAAATTCTCGGGATCAGGCTGGAGGCGCCCATCTCTCAGGGCGGCGCCAACGTTTCCGGCGGCCAGCGGCAGCGGCTCGCCATTGCCCGGGCCATCATCCGGAAGCCGGATGTGTATATCTTTGACGACAGCTTCTCGGCATTGGACTTCAAGACCGATGCGAAGCTGCGCCAGGCCCTGGCGCAGGAAACCCAGGGGGCGGCGGTGCTGATCGTGGCCCAGCGGGTCACTACGGTGCTTAACGCCGACAGAATTATTGTGCTGGACGAGGGCCGGGTCGTGGGCATGGGCACCCATAAGGAGCTCATGGAGACCTGCCAGGTCTATAAAGAAATCGTTCTCAGCCAGCTGAGCGCAGAGGAGGTGGCGTAACTATGGCAAACGAGCAAGTTGAGAAAGAAAAACGAGAGCTGGAACTCCAGCGCCAGAAGCGCCACGCCGGCGGCCGGTTCGTCGGAAGCGGCGAAAAGGCCAAGGATTTCAAGGGCACCATGGGGCGGCTGCTCAAGCTTTTAAAGCCCCAGCTCCCCCTGATCATCCTGACCTTCGTCATGACCATCGCCTATACGGTGGCCTCCACCTATGCCCCCAACAAGCTGGCGGATATGGTGGACGTGATCTCCGACGGGTTCAAAGCCAAGCAGGCGGGCACCGGCAGTATCGATTTTTCCGCCCTGCGGCATTCGGCCATCATTGTGGGCGTTCTCTACGCCGTCACGGTGCTGTGTAATCTTATCCAGCAGTTCGTGATGATCGATGTTTCCCAGAACATGGTCTACGATATGCGGCAGCAGATTGACCAGAAGCTGAAGAAGCTGCCCATCAAATACTTTGATTCCCACTCCCGGGGCGACATCCTCTCCCGGGTGGCAAACGACGTGGAGAATATCTCCATGACGCTCCAGATGAGCCTGACTCAGATCATCTCCGCGGTGATCACGTTGGTGAGCGTTCTGGTGTTCATGTTCTGGCGCAACGCCCTGTTGACCCTCATCAGTCTGCTGACGGTGGTGCTGTGCTTCTTTATGACCAAGGTCATTGCCTCCAGGGCCAAGGGGTATTTTACCACCCAGTGGGCCTCCACGGGCAATCTCAACGGCCAGATCGAGGAGATGTATACAGGCCACACGGTGGTGAAGCTCTTTGGCCGCCAGGAGGCTGCCATGGAGAACTTTGAAAAGGAGAACGAGGTGCTGTTCCAGTCCTCCTTCAAGGCGGCGTTTATTTCCGGCGTGATCCAGCCGGCCATGACGGTCATCAATAACCTGAACTATGTGGCGGTGTGCGTGCTGGGCGGCATGTGGATCGTGCGCGGCGGACCGCTGGGCATGGTGGTGACATTGGGCGATGTGACGGCCATCATCTCCTACTCCAAGCAGCTGATGATGCCCATTACCCAAACGGCATCCATCGCCTCCACCATCCAGTCCACGGTGGCCTCCGCCGAGCGTGTGTTTGAGCTGCTGGACGAGGAGGAGGCCATGGAGGACCATGAGCCCCTGCAGCCCGTCACCGATCCCAAGGTGGTGTCCTTTGAGGATGTGTCCTTCAGCTACAAGCCGGACACCAAGCTCATTGAGCATTTGAACATCACCGTGCGCCCTGGCGAGAAGGTAGCCATCGTCGGCCCCACCGGCGCGGGCAAGACCACGCTGGTGAACCTGCTGATGCGCTTTTATGAGGTGGACGGCGGACGCATCGCCATCGACGGTGTGGATATCCGCAGTATCCCCAGAGAAAATCTCCGGAGCCATATCGGCATGGTGCTCCAGGATGTGTGGCTGTTCAGCGGCTCCATCCGCGAGAATATTGCCTATGGCTATAACGCTATGACCGGGAAAGAGGCCACCGAGGAGGAGATCGTGGCGGCGGCCAAGATGGCCTATGTGGACCACTTTGTCAAGACGTTGCCCAACGGCTACGATACTGTCATCAACGACGACGCCACAAATATCTCCCAGGGCCAGAAGCAGTTGATGACCATAGCCCGGGCGTTCCTGTCGAACCCCAGCATTTTGATCCTGGACGAAGCCACGTCCTCCGTAGATACCCGGACGGAAGTGCTGATCCAGAAGGCCATGCAGAAGCTCATGGAGGGCCGGACCAGCTTTGTCATCGCCCACCGGCTTTCTACCATCCGGGATGCGGACCTGATTTTGGTGATGAACCACGGTACCATCATCGAGCAGGGCAACCACCAGCAGCTGCTGGATCAGAAGGGCTTCTATTACGATCTGTATAACAGCCAGTTCATCGGCGCTTCCGTGGAGGAGGAGCCTGCGGTGGAAACGCCGGCCAGCTTCGGAGGCTTCCCCAATTTCCCCGGTGGGAAATTCCCCGGCGGCAAGGGCGGAAAATTCCCCGGCAAGAAGGACGCTGCGGCCCAGGGGTCCGGCGTATGAGAAATATTGTGATCACCGGCGGCTCCCGAGGAATCGGGGCCGCCGCGGTGCGCCGCTTCACGGCCGGAGGCGACCGGGTGTATTTCCTCTATGAAAAAGAGGCGGAACTGGCCCAGACGGTGGCCCGGGAGACCGGAGCTGTCCCCATCCGCTGCGATGTGGCGGACGAAAAGCAAGTGGAACAGGCCTTTTCGCAGATCCCCCAGGTGGATGTGCTCATCAACAACGCGGGGATCGTGGAATATAACCCCATCAACTGGACGGAGCCGGAGCGGTTCCGCCGGGTGATGGATGTGAACGTCACAGGAAGCTTCCTATGTGCCCGGGCAGTGCTGCCGAAGATGCTGGAAAACCATGCGGGTGTGATCCTGAACCTAAGCTCCATGTGGGGCCTGGTAGGGGCCTCCTGCGAGGTGGCCTACTCCACCTCCAAGGCGGCGGTCATCGGCTTCACCAAGGCCCTGGCCAAGGAGCTTGGCCCCTCCGGCATCCGGGTGAACGCCGTAGCCCCGGGGGTCATTCAGACGGATATGGTGAAGAATGTCGCGCCGGAGACCCTGGAGGAGCTGCGGCAGGAGACCCCCCTGGAGAAGCTGGGGCGGCCCGAGGATGTGGCGGAGGCCTTATGGTTCCTGGCGTCGGATTCGGCGGGCTTCATCACCGGAGAAGTGCTGAATGTGTCCGGTGGGTTTGTGATATGAAAGATATGTGGAAGCAGTATCGGCTGGGGCTTGACGGCCTGGGATTGGGTTTGTTTTTGTTGGTTACGGTTCCCAATGTGCTCTGGGCAGTTGCCCCACCGGCGGCAGATCCGCTGCGCCTGCCGTCGGTGACGCCCCGGCTGGATCTGGCAGCGTCTGTGGTGCAGGCGGTTTTTGTGGCGGCGTTGTGCTTGCTGAAAAACCGCCGGGCTGCCCCGCTGCACCCGGGTCTTGCGGCAGGAATCGGCGGTTGTGTGTTAGGATATTTTGCAGCCTGGGGCGGCTATTACGCTGGGGTGCAGTATCCGGTGCTTCTCCTGACCATGTGTGTGTTGCCCTGTTTGGCGCTGTTGCTGTACGCCGGGGCGAGAAGAAATTATGCAGCACTGGTGCCCGGCGTGGTATTTGCCGTATTCCACGGTATATATGGAATCTGCAATTTTCTGTGCTGAGCGGGATAAAAACAGTTGACGAATGAAAATGGCTGTGCTAAAATAATCACGCATTTGGGCCTTTAGCTCAGCTGGGAGAGCGCCAGGTTCGCAATCTGGAGGTCAGGGGTTCGATCCCCCTAAGGTCCACCAACCCCACGAAATCTCTGATTTCGTGGGGTTCCTTTTCATTTGACATCCTCGGGCGGAATGAATCCGCCCTGCGGGAACTCGGCTGCGCCGAATTGGCGCGCCACTTGGCGCAGCCACCGGAATGCTGCGGATTCGGTTGCAGTAATTGCATCGAGGCACATAAAAGCAAGACACGCTAAAGCGTGTCTTGCTTTTTCCCATCTTTCACATGTGATGGCGGATGTGTGTCCGCGCTATGCCCCAAGCTCGCAGCCGCCCCACTCCACGGCCACAAAGCCCTTCCGTTCAAAGCCCGGCAGTGTCTGGGGCTCGATGGAGACCGGCTCGGCCAGGGGTTGGAAGACCATGAAAACCCGAAGCAGGCTGTCCGGCTCTGGGGTGATCTCCAGCTGGGCCCGTTCAGTATAGGCGTCGGTCTGAAAGGTGATGAGGTTATAGGGGTTATCCTGCATACGGGGGAGCCAGTAGGTGATGAAGTCCCCGGCTTCCCGGTCGGTGAGGCCCAGCTGGGCCAGGGTCTCCTCCAAAAAGTCCGCTGTCTCCGTGCCCGGTACCACGAAACCGCGGTCCATATCATAGCTGCCTGCGCAGACGCCCTCCCAGAACAGGTAGTTATATTCCCGCCCGGTATCGTCTGTCAGTGTGCCATCGGGCCGGGCCAGGACCGTCCAGCCGTCCCGGTATTCCGGATAGGTACAGGTCAGTGTGCCTGCATAGTGCAGTTTTACGGTCACCTGGGTCTCCTGTCGGGGCGTAAGATAAATCGCAGGCTTTGCAAAGACAGCTGTATCCCGGTCTGCGGATTTTGCATCAGGATCCTGCTGGGAAGCCTCAGAGCAGGATCCCGCCTCGGGATAGAGATAGATGGCGGGCTTTTCCGCCACGGCGGATGGTTCCTCTGGGACGGATTGCCCCCCGGTGCAGCCCACTGTGCTCAAAACTGCCGCCAGAAGCAGAACCAGCCAACACTTTTTCATACCCATTTGTTCCTTTCTTTGTGTAGTTATAGATATAGACGTACCGGGACGGAAAAAGTTCCTGTTTACCCCATTGCATCCCATGGAGATATGCCAGGACCGGTGCCGGAGCAAAATTGTTCCCTCAGGGCAAAATCTGACCTATATTACGGTGTCAAACTATCTTGCGCCCCGGGGGCGGTTTCCCTATAATGGAAGCATAGAACCAACCAAGAAAAGGAGGCTCCGCGTATGATGATCCCAGAAAAATACGAGATATTCTATCCCAATGTGTACTCCCCCGAGGAACAGGCTGCCATTGACCGGCTGCTCAGCGGCGATATGGGAGGCCCTCCCGGGGGACCGGGTGG
>CABSAB010000140.1 GCA_902475515.1 uncultured Eubacteriales bacterium
GCACAAAAGAGGCGCTGCGAAAGCAGCGTCTCTTTTTTATGCGATTTGCAACGGGGACGGTTTATTTGTGAAGCCAGATGCTTGCAAAGGGGCGAACCCCATTCCAGCCGCACTCCACCTGGAAATCATCTACGGTGAAACCCGCTGTCTCAAATTCCCGGCGGTAGCCGGCCTCCGTCTGATGCCGCCCGGGCATTCTGGGAATCAGGACCTCTACCTGCTCCTTGCCCTTTTTTGCGTACTTTTTGACCGGAGTTTCGTATCCGCCGCCCAGGATATCGATATACTGCTCATAGCTGGTAACCTCGCCCTCATAGCCATGTTCGCTATAGGACTGCCGGAACAGCAGGAAAGGGGCACCGGGCTTCAGAGCGTTGTAGACGTTTTGCAGATACGCTGCCCGGTCTCGGTCTGTCAGAAGCATATGGAAGCCCATGGAATCAAAGGCGGCGTCAAATGCTCCGGGGATCTGATCTGTTGTCAGGTCCACCAGGGCAACGGAGGCTTCCGGATAGGGCGCAAGCTGGCGCTTTGCCGTTTCCAGGGCGGAGGGGGCCACATCTACCCCGTGGTATTTGCAGCCCAGCTCCGAGAGGATCACACCGCCGCTGCCCTCGCCGCAGCAGAGCTCCAGGACGGTTTTGCCCGAAAGGTCATGGGCGGTCACGAAGTCCGTTAAGATTTGCTTGAGATCGGTGTTATCGGGCGTGTAGCCCCACAGGTCTGCTCCGGCGGCGTAGACCGCCTGATAGCGCTGTTCGTATTTTTTGTAATATTCCATGGCAGTTCCTCCGTTATTCAGTCTGGGAGTAGGATATTGCGGCAGTATCCAGCGCCGCATTGCCGGGGGCAATGGAGATTTTCGCCCAATCTTCGGTGGTGCCAGCATAGTGGACGGTCTCCAGGCTGTCGCAATGGAGGAAGGCATCCTCCCCGATCTCTGTGACGCTGGCGGGGATCACTGCTTCGGTGATGCTGCTGCCAAAGAAGGCCCGCGCCGGGATGCGGGTGACGGTCTCCGGCAGCACTGCACTGGGGAAGCCGCTGAAGGCAAAGGCGTTTTCAGAAAGCGCTGTGATATTCCGCAGCAGATGTCCCATGCGGTTTGATATGCTGCGTGTGCCGCCAAAGGCCCAGGGGCCGATCTTTATGACGGAGTCGGGGACCTGGCCCATCTCTGTTCCCGGGGGATAGGCCACAAGGGCCTGCCCGTCCAGAGTGGTGAGGGAGCCTTTTTCGGCGGCAAAGGCGGGATTGCCCTCGGCTACGGAAAAGGTCTCCAGCCAGGTACAGCCCAAAAACGCCCCGGGCCGGACGGCGGTGACGGAGGCGGGCAGGACATACGCGCCACGGACCATATAGTCCGTGGAGAAGCCCGCCGGGTGCAGGGGAATTCCGCTGCCATCGTTGGGGACCAGCGCGGATACATGCAAAAGCGCAGTCATATCCCCGGTGTACAGCGCACCGTCCGCAGCATAGAAATTCGGGTTTTCCGCCGCCACGGTGATCTCTGCCAGCTTTTCACAAAAGGCCAAGGCATGGGCGCCCATATGCTCCAATGTGGATGGCAGGGTCAGGGAAAACAGGCAGCTGCCGTAAAAGGCTCGGTCCCCGATGGACGTGACCCCCTCGGGCACGATGACCTCGCAGGTCTCGGTAAAGCCCACGGCGGTGCCCGCCTCATCTTCCACGACCTCACGCCGGGAGTAGAACGCCAGCGCGTCCGGGCCGATGGCCGTCACGGGGCAGCCGCCCAGGACGTCCGGGATTTGAATTTCGTAATCACTGCCCAAATAAGCACGCAGTGTGGCCTTGCCGTTTTCCAGGGTATAGGCAAAATCCCTTTCAAAGGCCCAAGCCTCCGGCGGATTTTCCGGCGTAATGATATGGGCCGGGGAAACATCCAGCATATCTTGATACAGCAGCTGCCACGCTTCGGCGCTGCCGTGAAAATACACCTGGATGTCCGATTGGCTCTGGAACATGGAGCCCGGGCCCTGAATGCTGTCCGGCAGATGGACGGTTTTCAGGGTTTCGCTCATAAAGACCAGCTGCCAGCCCTGCTGTACACCATCGGGCAGAGTGAATTCCGTGTTCTCCCGGCGTGTGGGATAGGCCAGCAGTTCGGTCATATCCTTGGAATACAGGACCCCATCGACACTGATGAAGTTGGGGTTTTCCTCCGGGACCTCCACAGACTGCAGCCCCTGGCAGTACAGCAGGGATTCCCGGTTCAGGGTCACAAGGCTTTTGGGCAGGGACAGCTTCTCCAGCTGCTGGCAGTTGTAAAAGGCGCCGGACCGAATCTCGAGCAGCCCCTCCGGCAGGATCACCTCCTGGACATTGCAGCTGCAAAAAGCGTAGGTATCGATGACCCGCACGGAATCCGGCAGGGTGTAGCGGCCGGTCCGCTCCCGTGGGAAGTGTATAAGCGTTTTCATGGCACGGTCAAACAGGACCCCTTCTTCCATGGTAAGATAGGGGTTATCCCCGGCCAAGCGAAGATTCACATAGGATTCTGTATAGGGTTCTGCCGGGGACAGGCTCTCCAGAGATGCCGGGAGGTCCAGCCAGTTCAGCTCTGCGCAGAAAGCAAAGCTGCTCAGAGACAGATGCTTCAGCCCCTCCGGCAATGTGACATGTTTTACACTGGGGACAAACTGCCCTGTCACCACTGTGACGGGGATCCCGTCGATCTCCTGGGGGATCACCACATCCGTTTCGGTGCCGGTGTAGCCGTTGATGGTGATGTGGTCCACATAGACACTGTATGAAAATCCGTCCCGGTGCTGCTGATCCTTTGCCAGCTTCACGGGGTTTTGATATTCTTCCAGATCAAAGGTGGGCTCCGGAGACGGCTCCGGCTCCGCGGAAACGGAGACCTCCGGGTCTCCGCAGGCGGTGAGGCAAAGCAGGACCAGAACGGAAAGCAGCAGTTTTTTCATGCATGCTCCTTTCTCCGGGCGGTCACACCAGCTTGATGGCCTCCGGTCCCTTGAATTCCATGGCGGACATATCCTCTAAGTAAAAGCAGATGTGATGGTGCCCGGTCTGCTCGTTATAGGTGTCCTTCAGGAAGGGGCCTGCCTCGTACATGGCGGCCTGGACCTCCGGTCGGTCATCAAAGACCGCCTTGCCCCGGACGCGGACAAAGGTGCCCTTGTTAAAGGCGCACAGCTCCACATAGGGATTCTCCAGCATCTGCGGATAGGCGGCCTTGTGGGTGCCGCAGCCGAGATACAGCTTGCCCTCAAAGACCATGGCAAAGCCGAAGGGCCGGACCCGGGGCTGGCCATTTTCCGTGGTGGCGAAGTAGAAGACGCCGCCGATTTTTTCCATCAATTCTTCCATAGAGATCATAAAAACGCATCCTTTCTTTCATCGAGTCAAACATACAAAAATTGTAACGAATTTTTGTGTGGATTGCAATAGGGAAGCGGGAAATATTTCTGCAGGAGTTGTGCACAATTCACACTTTTTTCATTTCTTTTCGGAGCGGGATATGCTATAATTTCATTCAGAGGAGGGCGTAGTGTATGAATGTGCTGTTCTTTCTGCTTCCCAAAGCGAATTGTACATATATCTATGACGATTTCACCATCCGCCAGGCCCTGGAACGGATGGAGCAGAACCGGTTTGCCTCGATCCCCATTCTGAAACGCTCCGGGGAGTATGTGGGCACCATCACCGAGGGAGACCTGCTGTGGGCCATCAAGAATAACTATATGATGAACATGAAGGACGCCGAGAGCCGTCCGGTGATGGAGGTGGCCCGGCGGAAGGACTACACGCCTGTGACGGTCACCACCAATCCCCGGGAGCTGCTTTCTATGGCGGTGGATCAGAACTTTGTCCCCATGGTGGACGATAAAGACAGCTTCATTGGCATTGTCACCCGCCAGAAGATCATGCAGTACTGTCTGGACCAGTACCTGCGGGAATGTCAGCCAGAGCCGGTTTAGAAAGAAAAACAGAGCCGACAGGCTCTGTTTTTTGTTGCGGAAACAGCCGGGTTGCGGTATAATTTGTTTGAATTCAAACTGCCATAGGAGGGAAAATGGATGGAAGCATCCCTGCGCATGACAAAAAACGCGGCCATCAGCCGCAGCTTGGCGGCCCAGAGCATGGTCCTGCTGAGAAATACCCAGAATACCCTGCCCCTGCTGGGGACAGAGGAGGCACCGGTAAAGCTGGCGGTGTTCGGTGTGGGCCAGATCTACACCGTTAAGGGCGGCACCGGGTCCGGCAATGTCAACAATCTGAAGACCATCCCCCTGCTGGAGGGACTGGAGCAGTGTGCAGCGCTTCAGGTGGACCATGCGCTGGCGCGGAAATACCGCAGCTGGGGATTGGGCCATGAAAACCTCTGCGTGGAGGGCTTCATGGAGCCGAAGGGTTATTTTAATCCGGAAATGCCGCTGACGGATGCGGAGGTCCGGGAAGCGGCGGAGGCGAATGACGCCGCGGCGATGATCCTGACCCGGGTGGCGGGAGAAGGAGCGGACATGCGCGCGGAGCAGGGCATGATCTACCTGACGGACGAGGAAACGGCGCTGATGAACAGCATGACAGCGGCGTTCCCCCGGTCCATCCTGCTGCTCAATACCGCAGGCTATTTGGAACTGGGGGACTTTGCAAAGAAGTTCAGCGCCATTGTATTCATGGGCCTGCCCGGGCAGGACGCCGGAGCGGTGGCGGATGTGCTCACAGGTGCCGTCGTTCCCACAGGCCGCCTGACGGACACCTGGCCCGAGACCTACCGCCAGTATCCCACGGCGGAGGAGTTTTCCAAAAAGCATCCCAACGGCAATGTAAATACAACGATGGGAAAGACCGAGGAGCAGATCAACGTGGCCTACACGGACGATATTTTTGTAGGCTACCGGTATTTCGACACCTTTGGCCAGGGGGTGCTGTATCCCTTTGGCTATGGCTTGGGCTACGGGAAGACGGAGATCACCGCCTATTCTCTGGCGGCCACGGGAGACCGGATCACGGTCACTGCCAAAGG
>CABSAB010000141.1 GCA_902475515.1 uncultured Eubacteriales bacterium
TTTCATCGACATCGTAGCCTGGCGGAATACGGCGGAGTTCGTCTCCAAGTATTTCTCCAAGGGCCGTATGGCGGTGGTTTCCGGTCGGCTCCAGATCCGCAACTGGACGGACAAGGACGGAAGCAAGCGGAGGTCTGCCGAGGTGGTGGCGGATAACATCTATTTCGGGGATTCCCGGAAAAGCGACGGGGGACAGGCTCCTGCTGATGTTGCAGCGGATGCGTTTATGGACCTTGACGACGAATCGGGGCTGCCGTTTTGAGTAGGTATAACCACCACAAGCGCAAACTGCGGGAGGTGACGGGATGAGCGATTTAACCCACTTGTCCCTCTTCTCCGGTATCGGCGGCTTGGACCTGGCGGCAGAGATGGCCGGATTCACCACCGTGGGCCAATGTGAGTGGGCGGACTATCCCACAAAGGTGCTGGAGAAGCACTGGCCGAATACGGCCCGGTGGCGCGATATCAGGACCCTGACAAAGGAGAGCTTTTATGAACGAACAGGACTACGAACAGTTGGCGTTGTTTCCGGGGGATTCCCCTGCCAGCCGTTCAGTACAGCCGGGAAGCGAAGAGGCACGGAGGATGACCGTTACCTCTGGCCGGAAATGCTTAGAGTTATACAAGAGATCCGGCCCGCTTGGGTCGTTGGTGAGAATGTTGCTGGGCTCGTCAGCATGGTCAAATCCGTGTCGGAATTTCGAGTGGAGAGCCGAAGCGTTAACCGACTGCCGGAAGCGGACTATTATGAGGCGGTACTGTCACGACAAGAGGACATGCTGCTCGTCTCACTCATCGGAGACCTTGAGCGTCTCGGATACGAGGTCCAGACATTTGTTATTCCGGCTTGTGCCGTTGGAGCCCCGCACCGGAGAGACCGTGTCGTCCTGGTGGCCCACGCCGACAGTGGCAGATACATTTACGGGGGGGCTAAAGAGCAGCCAGCAGAAGGCCGGGAGCATGCACAGTGTCAAGCTTTCGGATGCGGTTCGGATGTGGCCTACACCGACCGCCAGGGACTTCAAGGCTCCGGACAACAACCCAGATTCCAAACGATTCAGCAAGAAAACGGAATTGAATTCGACGGTTGGTGGTCAGCTGAACCCGACGTGGGTCGAGTGGCTCATGGGGTTCCCTTTAGGGTGGACAGACTTAGAGGGATCGGAAACGCCGTAGTGCGGTATCAATTCTTTCCGATTTTCAATGGGATTGCGCAGATTATGCGGAATATGGCCGAGACAGAATATCGTTTTGGGGAGGGATAGCCATGCCAAACAGCATCACATACAACATGGACTGCATGGAGGCCATGCGGCAGATGCCGGATAAGTGCTTTGATCTGGCGGTGGTGGATCCTCCGTATTTTTCCGGACCCGAGCGGCGCGGATTCTATGGTAAGGATGGCGGAGGCATTGGTGGGCGGCGTGACTATGCAATTTCTCCATGCTGGAAGATTCCCGATGGGCCATATTTCGACCAGCTCTTTCGGGTATCGAAGCATCAAATAATCTGGGGGTGCAATTACTACAGTTACATATTTGGCCCTGGGCGAATCGTGTGGGACAAATGCAACGGGGCCAGCTCCTTCAGCGATTGCGAGATCGCATACTGTTCCCTGCACGCTTCCGCGCGACTTTTCCGGTATATGTGGAATGGGATGATGCAGGGGAAGAGCGTTGCCGAAGGTCATATCCAACAGGGCAACAAAGCGTTAAACGAGGTTCGCATCCACCCCACCCAGAAGCCCGTCGCCCTATACACCTGGATTTTCAGCAAATACGCCAAGCCGGGAGACAAAATCCTGGACACCCACCTGGGGAGCGGCTCCAGCAGGATCGCGGCCTATGATGCCGGGCTGGATTTTGTGGGCTTTGAGATCGACAAGGATTATTTCGAGGCGCAGGAGCGGCGGTTTGCCGAACATGCGTCGCAAATGAGTTTGTTTTTGGAGGGGTAACATGGACAACGTAAACCACCCATCGCATTACACCCAGGGCGGCATCGAGTGCATTGACGCACTCAAGGCGGCCACTGTGGACTTGACTGGCATCGAGGCTGTATGTACGGCCAATGCGATCAAGTATCTGTGGCGGTGGAAGCAAAAAAACGGCGTCGAGGACCTGCGGAAGGCAAAATGGTATATCGACAGGCTGATACAGGAGGTTTGGAATGGATAGATTGACAGAACGAGATGAATTCGGTAATGCCGACATCATCGGAGTTGATAGCCAGGAATTAACCGAATCATTGGATTTTGACCAACTCAACCGGGTAACGGAGGCACTGAACCGCCTCGCTGCCTATGAGGACACTGACTTTACTCCGGCAGACATTAAGGACATGAGAAACGAGCTGTGCTTGAAGTGCGGCGACTACAAAAATGCGCACAAGGGCGCCTGTGATGGGTGCAGATGGAGGAAGTGCTATGAATAAAATCCGATACTACATATTCGCCACCCGCTGGCGCTGGCGGAACCGCCACTGGAACGCCACCCGGCAGAAGCGGAAGGCCATGGACCGGGATTGGCGGAGATATGAGGAGGGGAAACGATGAAACGGATTAAATGCTGGAATAAGTGGAGAAAGAACAACATGAATGGGAGACTGCATCATGTAATGGTGCTGTTGGGGCTGCGACATTCTCCGACTTTTGAACAGTCATATTGGCTTGATGACATTAACCCGGAGTTGGTGGGAGGTGGAGACCGGTGAATAAGTGGATCAGCGTGAAGGAGAGGCTGCCACAGCCGGAAATGGAAGTTCTCGTCCTTGTGGAGCATCGCTACGTTTACGGCGATGGTGCCCATAAAATTATTACCACCGCCATGTACGAGGACGGTAAGCAGCCTGTCGAAGAAAGTGCATGGAATTGGTGTGACCTAGATTCGTACTACGATGAAGAAAGCGGCCAAGATTTGATCCCGGAAGGCTGGTGGGAGTATCGGCATTATAACCCGGACTATGTTTATAACAACGCCGTTGATGGAACCGTCACCCACTGGATGCCGCTGCCGGAGCCGCCGAGAGAGGAGAAAGAATGAGCGAAGAATGTTGTGCGACCTGTGATTATTGGGAGAAAAGATGGGAACAGTGCGAACACCCGTATCAACTAGCGTGCGAAGCGGAGGAATATATGTCCCCACCGGACAAGGTGTGTGGGCTTTATGAGCATCAGGATGCTCCAAAGGAGGACACCGAATGAAAATCTATACCGTAGCAATCGGCAACTATGACCATGCGATCCTAG
The DNA here is from genome assembly GCA_902475515.1 of uncultured Eubacteriales bacterium. Lineage (GTDB taxonomy): Bacteria > Bacillota > Clostridia > Oscillospirales > Oscillospiraceae > HGM13006. Next base: position 3,248 of record CABSAB010000141.1, read on the forward strand.
GCTCAGAGGCCGAGCGGAATGCTGCCAAGCGGGATATTGCGATCATCAGAGCGCTTCCGGGAATGGTTGGGGTCTACCCGAACTATCCCTATGGAAACCTGGTCCTTTTTGATAGCCTGGATGCTGCCCGGGAGGCCAAGAAGTCTCTGGAGCAGCACGGAATCCGGACCGGGAGCAACATTTGCCGCGGAGAGCTGGACGACGATTTTAGGACTGTGACGATTGAGGGGACGGAGGAGGCCGACCATGGATGAGCTTAAAAAGTGCCCGATTTGCGGTGGGAATCCAGAATACAGGCGGGTTGGGGACAGGAAGCAATATTATGCTGTGTTTTGCTCCGCCTGCGGAAAAACTCCGGTTCCTCACAGTTGCGCAAGGAGCACAATGTGGGGAGCAAGGCGGGAATGGAACCGGAGGTGCGATGATGCAAAATGATTTGATAAGCAAGCGCGATCTGAAAGAATACATCCGCAAAAGCGATTTGGTTTCGCGTGAAAAAGCGGCTTTGCTGTGGGCCGCAGAACATGTTCCCACCATCTCCACCGACAGCCTGCGGGAGCGCGGGCATTGGATCGGAGAGGGAGACGGATACGCCGAAACAGCAGATGGCGGCATGACTATTGTGTACGACGTGTGGTATTGCAGTCAATGTGATTACACCATTGATGACGGGACGGACGACCCGGAACTGCTGCCGAACTACTGCCCACACTGCGGGGCCAGGATGGACCTGGAGACCTAATCCTCCCCATCCCACTGCTCCCACCCCAGCGCCTGGCCGCACCGGTCACAGTAACGCTGGTATTCCCGGGACAGGGATAGGCGGCAGCGTGGGCATACCGGATATATGCCGTCCCGCGGATAGCTGACAGCATCCGTCACAGGCATTGCGATCCGGTATGAGCGATAAGAGACGGCCCGGAACGGAATCCGGGGCCGGATAATACGACGGTACATGAGATACGCCCCTTGCATGTGGAATTGTAACGGGGCGGGATTGGAGGGATAGCATGTGAGCAAGCCGAGAAAGCGCTGGTGGGGGTATGTAAGGTCCGTGATTTATTACTACCCGAAACACCAGGCCATGCTGCAGGACCTACGTCAGTCAAGCGTGATCGCCGGGTATACTGGAATGCCGCATACCGGCGGAGTGGGCAACCCTACAGCACAGGCGGCGCTACGTCGTCTTGCACCGGACGATCAACGGGAATATGAGGCGGTACAGCTTGCGATACAAAAGACCAGATGTATGCCAAACGGACACCTGCGGCTCAAATTGATCCGACTGGTGTACTGGGATCGGAGCCACACGGTGGACGGAGCTGGTCTCGCGGTTGGGTATCAGTCAGCACAAGCCAGAAGGATAAACGGCCAGTTTATCCGATTGGTTGCCAAAAATTTAGGGTTTCATTCCGAGGATGATACCCCAGAGCCTTAAAAGTGTGTTAGACTGGCTACAGTCGAAGGCTGGACATAAGTCGGAGACCTCCAAATACAGACGGAGACCGGGGATCACTCCCCGGCCTCCGCTTCTGTTTATGTGGGCTTTCCGTATTCCCGTTCCATGGCGGACCGTGTGACGATCCACTGCTTTCCGAATTTCTGCGCGTCCACGCCCTCCACAAGCTTCTTGTAGGAAATCGCCTTGCGCAGGGTGCTCTCGCTGAGCCCCCACAGGCTGGTGGCGTCTGAGAACGCCAGCAGGTCATCGAAGGGCGTAGACGCGGGGTGCTGGTCCACTTTACAGACGGAACCGC
>CABSAB010000142.1 GCA_902475515.1 uncultured Eubacteriales bacterium
TGGCAGCGGCGGCATCGGCGGCGGCGCCAGAGCCGCCCTGGGAAATGCCGGGATCGAACTCTACCCCGGTGTCACCGGAGACGCGGACCAGGCGGCACAGGCCTTCCTGTCCGGTTCCCTCCAGTATGACCCCGACACCATGTGCAGCCACCACGGCGCCGATCACATTTGCCACGACTAGTGCCGGCCTGCCGGGGCCATGAAATTTGCGCCCGGCGGACGCAAGTGAAATATGCCAAGGCATATTGTGGTGTGCCTGCGGCACAATTGAATTTATGCAACCGAAAAACCAGCTGCAGCGGTCATGCGCTGCAGCTGGTTCTTTTCTATCCAATCACAGCATTGACCGCTTCCACAAAGCGCAAAAACGCCGCTTGGCCTTCTCCGGTCCGCTTGTAAACGCCCGCATCCTCTAATACCCCAGCAAAGACCTTCCCGGTCTCCTGCAAGAGAATATCCATCGCGTTTTCCCGGGTAAAGGTGTACTGCCGCTGCAGTTCCTCCGCCCAATCGGCGTGCTTTTCCAGCACCTCGTCTGCCCGGAGGTCCTTCCCGTCCACAATGGCCTCCGCCAGGGCGGAAAGCTCTCCCTTCAGCCGGCTGGGCAGCACCGCCAGACCCATGACCTCAATGAGTCCGATGTTCTCCTTTTTGATGTGGTGCTTCTCCCCGTGGGGATGGAACAGCCCCAGGGGATATTCCTCCGTGGTGCGGTTGTTCCGCAGCACCAGGTCCAGCTCAAAGTCCTCCCCTCTGCGGCGGGCAATGGGGGTGATGGTATTATGGGGGGCACCATCCGTCTCCGCCAGAATTTCCGCTTCCCGATCGGAATAGCCCCGCCAGCAGGTGAGGATCCGGTCCGCCAGCTCCGCCACACGCGCCCGGTCCTTCCCCCGCAAGCGAATGACGCTCATGGGCCATTTCACGATCCCGGCCGTGATATCGGAAAAGCCCCGGAACGTCAGCTCCGTTTCCACCGGCGCTTTTTCCATGGCGAAGGTATATTTTCCCCCCTGGAAGTGCTCGTGGCTCAGGATGGAGCCGCCCACAATGGGCAGGTCCGCGTTGCTCCCCACAAAGTAGTGGGGCATGACCGTCACGAAATCTAAAAGCTTCCGAAAGGCCCCTTTGTCAATGACCATGGGCACATGCTTTCCGTTAAAGACAATGCAGTGCTCGTTATAGTACACATAGGGCGAATACTGAAAATACCAATCCTCCCCGCAGATCTCCATGGGGATGATCCGGTGGTTCTGCCGGGCAGGATGGTTCATTCTTCCCGCATAGCCCTCGTTTTCCGGGCAGAGCTGGCACTTGGGATAGGCACTCTGGGGAGCGTTTTTCGCCGCGGCAATGGCCTTTGGGTCCTTCTCGGGCTTCGAAAGGTTGATGGTGATGTCCAGGGGGCCGTACTCGCTTTCATAGACCCACCGCATGTCCTTTTTGATGCGGTAGCGGCGGATATAGTCCGTGTCCTGGCAGAAGCCGTAAAACCAGTCCGTGGCTGCCCGGGGGCTTTTGGCATAGGCACGCCGGAATTTTTCCCGGACCTCGTGGGGCGGCGGGGTCAGGGCCCCCATGAGCTTGGTGTCAAACAGGTCCCGGGCAGTGATGTTGTCCTGGCAAATCCCGCGCCGGACCGCATCCTCCAGCAGTCCTGCCAGGATCGTCTCCAGGTCCTCCGGCAGCGGCCCCTCTGATGGAGCATAGTCCGGAAGCTCCAGCACCTCCAGCACCCGGTTCACCAGATACATCCAGTCCTCCGCCGGGGCAAGGCCCCGGTTGATTGCGTAACAGCACAGGGCGTCGATCAGACCGTTTACATTCATCCCTTACACCTCCAGCTCCACGCCCCCCTGGGGCCGAATGGAGAGGATCTGGCAGGCGCCTTGTCCCAGCGCCCCATCCATGTCCCGCCGGAACTGCTCCAGCCGCTCCACCGGCACAAAGGCCATGGCCGTGCCCGCAAAGCCGCCGCCGTTGATGCGGCAGGCTCCGGTGCCCTCCAGATAGCGCTCACACAGGGCCAGCGTCACCGCCATCTCCTGGGCCTCAATGCGCCCGGCAGGGGTGACATTTTGCAGATACATAAACGAGGAGTGTCCGGATTCCCGCAGCAGCTGCAAAAACCGCGCAAAATCCCCCTGCCGCAGCGCCTCCGCCGCCCGGACCACCCGCCGGTCCTCCTGATAGATGTGCACCGCCCGGAGTACCGCCCGATCGCCGCACGTTTTCCGCAGCGCCGGGATCGCCCCATAAAACTCCGCCTCCGGCACCTGGGTCAGCACCTCTTTTCCAAAATAGGCATTGATCCCGGCAAGCTCCCGGGGGATCGCGGCATATTCATCCGTCAGGTCCGCATGACTGGCCCGGCTGTCGATGATGCACAGGGCATGGCCGGTCTTCGAAAAGTCGAAGTCCAGGGGCGTCACCACCGGATGGTCCTTGTCAAAAAAGTCGATCTCCACGAGATTTCCCACCGAGGAGGCCATCTGGTCCATCAAACCGCAGGGCTTGCCGAAATAGACGTTTTCCGCAAACTGCGCATACTGGGCGATCTCCGGTGCAGTGGCCTTTCCGTCATAAAACAGTCCGTTGATGATCGTCCCCACCAGCACCTCAAAGGCCGCCGAGGACGAAAGGCCCGAGCCCGGCAGTACCTGGCTCTCCACATAGGCGTCAAACCCCGCGATCTTGCAGCCCAGGGCCTGGAACCTTGCCGCCACGCCCCGGATCAGGGCCAGGGTGGTGTCGTATTCTTCTTTCCGGGGCTCCAGGTCGGAAAGGTCCACGGTGCAAAGGGGATACCCCTGGGACTGGAGCCGGATCTCCTGGGTCCCGTTGAGGCCCACGGCGGCCACGGTGTCCACATCCACCGCCGCGGCCAGCACATGCCCCCGCTGGTGGTCCGTGTGATTGCCGCAGATCTCCGTGCGGCCCGGGGCGGAAAAGTACCGGCTGGGCACTCCGCCAAAGGCTTCTCCATAGCCCCGGTCCAGCGCCGCAATGCGCTGAGGGTCAGCTTTCATGGTCACAAGCGGCATATTTCATTCCTCCCTGATCATTCCCTTTTATTCTCACTCCTACAATACACCCTTTTGTGGGAAAAAGAAAGTAGAAATCACAGGATATCAAAAATTCATATACGAACAAATTCCGGATTTTGATAGCTCAAATTGGATTTTGAAAATTGAACCGGGCCCGCCAATGCCGTATGATAGGCATAAGCAGACTACAACTTATAAGGAGGAACTGAAATGAAAAAGAATCTGCTTTCTCTTCTGCTGGTTCTGGCCATGGTCCTGACCGTAATGGCCGGCTGCGGAACCACAGAGAATTCCGCTGTCTCCAGCGGGGAGCCTGCCGCCCAGACGGAAGCTCCTGCCGATACCCAGCCCGACGCGGAGCCTGCCCCCGCCCCGGAAGCGGCCTCTGCTGAGGAGCCCTCCGCGGTAGAGGAGGAGCGCCCCGCCATCGAGTATCCCCTGGTGGATGAGCCCACGACCCTGACCTACTGGCAGGCATGGCCTCCCTTCCTCAACGAGATCTCTGAGCCTCAGGACGCCGCCATGTTCCAGAAGCTGGAGGAGGTCACCGGTGTACATCTGGACATCACCGCCGTTTCCACCGAGAACGACGCCAACGACTTCATGCTCCGCTGCGCTTCCGGTGATCTGACGGACCTGATTCAGAAGGGCTCCACCCATTACACCGGCGGCGGTGCCAAGGCCATCGAGGACGAGATCCTCATGGATATGCTGCCCCTGCTGGAGGAGTATTCCGTCAACTACTGGAATATCATGAACTCCGACCCCAACATCTATAAGAACGTTGTCAACGACGAGGGCCAGGTGCCCACGCTCATCGGTATGTATAAGGACTATTACTACACCGACCAGGGCTTCTGGATCCGCCAGGACATCCTGGACAAGGTGGGCAAGGACGTGCCCAAGACCATCGACGAGCTGGACGATGTGCTGGCCGCCTTCAAGGACCACGGCCTCACCGACGGCCTGGTGGTTCTGTCCGCCGGCAACTGTGACCTGCTGCAGCGGGCCTACGGCGCCGACGCCAGACTGGTGGACGGCGAGGTGCACAACGCCGGCCTGTCCGACAATTATAAGGACTATCTGAAGAAGATGCACGAGTACTACGAAAAGGGGTACATCAATGTGGACTTCGTGACCTACAACGAGTCCGATACCAAGCCGCCCCAGGACGTGGTCCTTTCCGACAACGCCGGTATTTTCAACGAGGACGTGGCCTCCATCGCCGGCTACTATCTCATGAGCAACACCGCAGGCTTTGAGCTTGCCCCCATGGGCCAGATCCGCCTGAAGGAAGGCGACACCCTTGACACCGGCTTCATCGGCGTCAAGGCTGCGGATAAGTACTCCCTGTCCATGTCCACCCAGTGCTCCGACCCCGAGCTTGCCATCAAGTACATGGATTACCTGTTCTCCGACGAGGGCTTCATGCTGGCCAACTACGGCATCGAGGGCGATACCTACACCATGGTGGACGGCGAGCCTCAGTTCACCGATCTGATCCTGGCCAATCCCCAGGGCTTCGACTGGCAGCTGTGCCAGAGCCTGTATATCAACCCCGGCTTCCCCTGCCTGAACGATCTGGCTGCCCAGGAGCTCACCTACAACGAGGCCCAGAAGGCCGCCGTTCCCACCTGGGTGGAGGCCTATGACAGCTCTGACGAGACCATGCCCAATACCCAGTGGCTCTCCTACACCACGGATGAGTCCTATACCAGAGCCGACCTCCAGACTGACCTGGAAACTACCCAGGAGGAGTTCCGCCTCAAGGCCATCACCGGCCAGGTGGATATTGATGCCGGCTGGGACGACTATGTAGCGCAGTGCGAATCCCAGGGCTTCTATGAGCTCCAGGAGATCGACCAGGCTGCCGTGGACCGTTACATGGCAAAGTAACTTCGCATTCTTCCTTCCATACAATTCCCATATAGCAAGACCCGCTCCGG
>CABSAB010000143.1 GCA_902475515.1 uncultured Eubacteriales bacterium
TTATGAAAGGCACGTTTTATGTTTTTCCTATATTCGGTTTGTTCTGAGGCGTCCTCAGCGCCAAACGCTTTTTTTGATCTCGTTGTACAGGGCCAGGCCCTTTTCCTGCCCCAGCTGCTTTCTGAGGGTGTTGCACAGGGCCTGCTTCTTGTTCTCGGCGATCAGCTCCCGCAGACGGCTCTCCTGCAATCCCGGATAGGGGGCGATCATGACGCCCAGCTCCGGCAGCAGCTTGCTGTCCTCCTGCTTTTTCTGACTCTGGCCTTTTCTCTGTCCCGGCTGCCGGCCCTTTGCCTGCCGCCGGACAGGTGCCCCCTCCTGGGGATGTGCCTCAGCGGCCGGCTTTTCCTCCGCGGGCGCTTCCGGCTGGACTGCGGCCTCCGCCTCCTGGTGGTTTCGCTCCAGCCGCAGGGCCATTTTAATGGAGTCCACGCAGCGGATGCTGGGCGCGCCCTCCCGCTCTGCCCAGAAGCTGGACAGATACTTATATCCCGCGTCCCGGGAGACGATGTAATAATTCCGCTCCGCCGCCCCGGTTGCGATCAGATATCCCAGCCAGGTGGAGACCTGATGGTCCAGGGCATTTTTCCCGCCCACGGTAGCCTCAAAATAGTCCAAGCCGCAGACGCTTTTTCCGATCAAAATGTGCATCTTCATGCTCAGGCTCTTGGAGTTGTTGCTGAAGAAGATCACCACCTGGTCCTGAGGCTCCAGCTGGGTGATCCCGTTCAGACCGTCCGAGGCCACATTTTCAAAGTCGATCAAATAAATATCCCGCACGATGTGGGTCGCTTCCTTTCTGATTTCCCTAGGCTCAGCTCGTTGCCGTGATGGGCCGCTCCTCTACCGGCGAATCCGCTATTTTCGCATGTTCCAGCACCTTGATCATGGTGGTGAGCATCTTGGCTGCCTCCGAGCGCTTGGTCACACCCTTGGGATCAAATTCCCCAGTGTCCCGTCCGTTGACGATGCCCAGTGAGGCGCAGAAATAAATATCGTCAATGGCGTCTCTTGCCATATCCTTTTCATCCAAAAATGCGCGGAATCCGGAACTTCCCGCTTCCACGCCCTGGCTCCGCAGATACCGGGCGATGATATTACAAAGCCGCTCCCGGGAAATGTTGTCATCGGGGCGGAACGTCCCGTCCCCGATCCCGTTGACGATCTTCTGTTCTGCCGCCCAGAGCACCGGTCCGGCATACCAGGCGCTTACGGAAACATCCGTAAAGGGGCTGATGGTATACTTCGAAAAATCGGGCTTTGTATAATTCGCCAAGGTCTTAACCAGCTCTGCCCGGGTGGTCTCCTTCTCCGGATCAAAGATGCCATTGCCCCGGCCGGTCATGATCCCCAGTCGGCTGGCCTCCAGCACATAGGAAACATACCATGCGTCCTTTTGCAGGTCTGTAAATGTGTCGGCCTCAGCCGCACCGTTCCATTCGGTCCCCGCGGGGGTCAGGAACAGCTTGGCCTCCGTAGCCCGGCGTTCCACCAGGCCCGGCAGCACTTCGCCGCCGGCATTGACCCAGCCGCCAAAGGCCGCCTGCACCAGCTCCTCGGTCCACTGCTCGGAAGGCGTTTTCTCCAGCAGAACGCGGATCTTATAGGGAGTGCCGTCGCTATTCGTCCCTGTCATCCACGCCTGCCCCACACCGTAGGTAAACAGCAGGAGCGCATCGAACTGGTTCTGATTCACCGTGATCCGGTGCTGATTCAGGTAGCTGTTCACGATGGCTGCACGGGTCTTCATGGCTTCCTTCAGAAGCGCCAGCGCCTGCTCTTCGTTGATAATCACATGACCGTTTTTATCCTTCTCATTGTTCGGGAACATCCGGTCCGCCTCTGCGGCAGACGTGCCATAGCCGATGGAATACTGTCCGTAGTCCTCATAGGCCTCGCCCCGAAACCCCTCGGATTGTATTGTGATGGAAATGGCCGCCTCGCCGGGCTGAAAATTCGCTGTTTGGAATCCAGTCTCCCCCGCAGCCAGACCCGGCTGCACCAGGAGCACCAATGCCAATACTATGTACAGGACCCGCAGCGTATTCTTGTGTAAATGTCTCATAGAACCTCCCACAAACTTTTTTGTGCTTGTCCGGGTTTATTCCGTTCTCTTATTATACACAAAAATGTAGGAATTGCAAGCCTTTCCCGTCGAATCCCGCCGCGATCCCCGTCAGGGGCCGTCAAAAAATCCTGTTTTCGGGGGATTTTTCTGCGCTCAAACCAATTCAAACCGGTATTCCTGCTCCACCTCCGGATACTTCTCCCGGTCCACGGGACTGAGGAACATCTCCCGGGGCCGGGCATAGATCCCAAAGTCCCCGTAGAGGGCCTGATAGACCACCAGCTCCTCCCCGGTCTCCGAATGCCTCGCCAGGCACACGATCTGATACAGCTTTCCCTTGAAATGCCGGTATTTCTGCCCCGGCAGAATCTTTCGTTCCATGTACATCCTCCTAGATCCAGGTCACGTTCGCCCGGGGCCGCCAGACGCTTCGTATGTATTTCTCCTTGTCCGCATACCCCGTCATCAGCGCGCAGCGCACGCGGCAGCCTTCCCGGATGCCCAGCATCTCCCGCAGCTCCGGGAACCGGTCGCTGATCTGCCGCAGATAGCCGCCCCAGCAGCTCCCCAGCCCGGAGCGCACCAGGCACAGCTCCAGCTGGGCCATGGCCACCGCCGGGTCCAGCACCGGGTTCAGGCAGTCGTCAGGGCTCCAGGCCACGATCATTACCGGGGCGTTGCAGGTCAGCAGGTCCGTGCCCTTCCGCAGGAGCTTGCCCAGCTCCGGGGCCTCCCCCACCTGGTCGCACAGCCCGATGGCCCGGTCCCGCAGGGCCCGGGTCTTGTCGATGCCCCAGAGCACCGTAAATTCATAGGCCCGCTGATTCTTCCCGCTGGGGGCATACACCGCCGTGTCCAGCGCTTTCTCGATCAGCTCCTTGGGCGGCAGCTTCTCCTGAGGTAACCAGATGGACCGCCGGGTCTTTAAAAGCTGCTCCAGTGCATCCTCCGGCATGGGCGGATATACCTCTGCCTCCGTCAGTTCCGAAAAGCCGATGGCCTCCCGGGGACATGCCGCGGCGCAGTGCATACATGCAATGCACCGCCGCTTGGGATGCACCTCCGGCCCCGCCTCGCCCATCACGAACACACCCATGCTGCATCCCCGGATACAGGCCCCGCAGCCAATGCAGCGTTCCCGATCAATGGTTACCATCACGTTTCCTCCTCATTTCCCGCAAAATCCCGGCCCAATGCCTCCGAAAAGGGCACCCCTTCCCGGACCGCCTCTAAAAACCGGCCCAGTTCCACCTCTGCCAGCTCCACAGCCTCCAAGAACCGCTGTTCCAGCGCCGCCACATGGACCTCCAGCCCCGGCTGGGGCTGCCTCCCCAGGATCATCCCCCGCAGGGGCCTTGCCGGCGGCACCCGGCTGATGGCATTCACCGCCCCATGGAGCGGCGTTCCGGCCCAGCCCCCCAGCCGCAGGGATACCCAGCGGAACTTCTCCAGAGACCGCCGGTAGATCTCCGGCGTGACCTCCGGCGCCATTTCCGCCGCCAGCGTGCATAAATCGTACGGCAGCGGGCGCTTGGGCAGCGCCTCCCGGAGGCTCAGGCCATCCTGTTCCATGAGATAGCGGTCATACTCCCCCTCCAGGGCCATATGGGAAAATTCCCCCTCTGCCGCCACCTTGTAGACATAGGGATGGCAATGGGCGTCCAGCAGATAGTGCATCAGATACCCGGCGGAGAAGCTCAGGCTGTAGGGGCGCTGTTCCAAAAGCGGCTTTCGAAAGGCCTCCATGGCCGCCGCACCGCTGTGATGGTGCAGGTCAAGGCCCGCCTGCCGCACAGCTCCTGCCTGTTTCCCGCCTGTGTAAAAATACAGCGGGTCCGGCCCGAAGCCGCCGCACAGGTAGCTGTCCCGCTCCGCCGTCAGGATCGCCCGGAGCTTTGGATCAAGCCGCTTCCGCACCAAAAGGCAAAAGCGGATATGGGCATAGTAATTGGGCATAAATGCTTAGCGCTCCATTTCCACCAGTTGATTTTTTCCGAATTCAATGTAGTGCTGTACGGACCAGGCGATCGGCTCCAGGTCCTTTTCTGTCAGCTCCCGCACCACTTTCCCGGGCAGCCCCATGACCATGGACCCGGGGGGAATGATCTTCCCGGGCGATACCACGCTGCCCGCCGCTACAATGCTGCCCTTTCCGATGTGGCAGCCGTCCAGCAGCACCGCGCCCATGCCGATGAGGCATCCGTCCTCCACGGTGCAGGAGTGTATCACCGCGTTATGTCCCACCACGCAGTCGTTTCCAATGACGGTGGGCATTCCCGTGGAGCAGTGCACCACGGAATTATCCTGAATGCTGGTGCGCGCGCCGACGGTGATCTTGTCCACATCGCCCCGCAGCACCGTCCCGTACCAAATGGAGGCCTGCGCCCCCACGGTCACATCGCCGATCACCGTGGCGTCCTCCGCCAAATAGGCCCCGGCCACTACCGGCTCCTTGTCCAAATAAGGTTTTACGATCATATGTGTTCACCTGTTCCTTTCAAAACCCATCAAAGCTCCATCCGAAAGGCCGGAACGCCCATATGGGCCCGCCCATCCCCAATGGCCGGGATGCTCCCCTGGGGCACATCCAGCTCCGGCACCCCAAAGATCTCCCGCAAAAAGCACACACAGTCCTCCATCCACCGGGCCGTGTGGGCGTCCTGCCGCTCCATGGCCCCCAGAGAGGAGGCCGGCGTGTTCAGCGCCCCGGCGTGCTGGCCGTTTATGTAGGTGTGGCATTCAAAGGGGATGTCCTGCTCCGCCAGCGCCGTCATAAATTTCAGTCCGTGCTCTACAGGCACGATTTTGTCCGCATACCCGCTCCAGAGAAATACCGGCGGGGGCCCAACGCGCTGATCCTGTGCTATCCCGGCATTACAGT
>CABSAB010000144.1 GCA_902475515.1 uncultured Eubacteriales bacterium
ACATCCTCAGAGCTCAGGGAAATGTCCAGAAGCTCCAGCTTTCCGGCCGGAACGTCCAGAACTTCGATTTTGGTGGGGCTGCTTCTGGGGGTGCGGATGTCCCGCACCGCACCGCTGACATAGCCGGCGGCGGATACGGCCAGCCCACAGACCAGCAGGATCACGCCTAGGATCAGGCAGGTTTTTGTAAAACGCTTCATTTACAGCGCCTCCTTTCTGCTGCTGCGGTGGAATGGCAGCGTATGGAGATGGGCAAAGCCACGGATCAGCCATAGGCTGAGCGGCAGCAGGAAAAGACCCACGCCGGCCACCGCGAAGCAGGAGCCAGAAGCCAGCAGCCGCACAGCAAAGGTGGCAGGGGATGCCGGAACGAAAAAGCTGAAAATGCCCCCGATTACACCCGCAAAGGCCATGGCTGCTGCGGCAATAAAGAGGGAACCCACCACCGCCCAGGCGGCGATCCAAAGGCCGAATGCCGCACAGCCCAGCCCCAGCAGCAGCGTGAGCCACACAGGACTGCCCAGCACCAGCAGTACGATGATGCCGGGGCTCATGCGGCGCTTTTTCGGCTCGGGTTCGGGGGGAGGGGGCGGCGTCTCCTCCGGCGTGACCTCCCAGTCGAATTTCGGCGGTTCCGGCGCGGCGGGTGGGGCCAGGGCCTCCTGCTCTGCCAGGATCTTCGCGGCCAGGTCGTCCAACGGTCCCAGGGAGGCGATAGCGGCCTCCTCGTCCATGCCGTCCTCCACCCGGTCGTCAATGGATTCCACATAGTAATCTAAAATGCCCGAGACCTCTTCCCGGGGGAGCAGGCTGAGCCGTTCTCCCAGCGCATTGATGAATTCAAGCTTGTTCACGTTCATATTCCCCTTTGATAAAAGAATAAAGTTCCATGATGGATTCCCATTCCGTGAGAAATTCTTCGATTTTCTCAATACCGGTGGGGGTAATGCTATAGTATTTCCGAAGGCGGCTGTTGTGCTCCTTGGAGTAGGTGTCTAGGTAGCCGCCGGATTCCAACCGCCGCAGGATCGGGTAGAGCGTGGATTCCGAAATGGTCATATAGGGCGAAATGTCTTTGATGATCTGGTACCCGTAGGAGTCTGCCGACAAAAGCGCCGACAGCACACAGGCGTCCAGCACGCCCCGTTTCAGCTGTGTGTCCATACTACACCTCCTGACACATTATACTATACAATACATAGTATAATGTGTCAAGATGCATCCAAGAAAAATTTTTTTTGAAAAACCCCTTGACAGGTGTGAAATCCGGTGATATTATATGACTGTATTAATCAACTAGTACAACAACACAATAATACAAAACGGAGGTGCACCATGGAATGGAACATTAACAGCAATGCACCGATCTACACTCAGCTGGTGGAGCAGCTCACACTGCGCATCGTCACAACGGAGTATATCCCCGGCCAGCGGCTGAAATCGGTGCGGGAATTGGCCATGGAGGCGGGAGTAAATCCCAACACCATGCAGCGGGCGCTAAGCGAGCTGGAGCGGCAGGGGTTAGTCTTTTCCCTGCGCACCAGCGGCAGATTCGTAACGGAGGACACGAAGATGATCGAGGATGCAAAGAAGCAGATCGCAGCCGAGCAGGTGGAGAGCTTTCTGAAAGCTATGGAACTGCTGGGCTTTGACCAGGAGGAAATTATGTCGCTGATTGCGGCGGCAAAGGAAAAGGAGGAGCGTATTGATGGCGGCAATTCTTGAATGCAGAGACCTGTGCAAGCGCTATGGAAAAGTCCAGGCCCTGGAGCATGTGAGTTTTTCCATTGAGCCTGGCAGGATTGTGGGCCTGCTGGGCCCCAACGGCAGCGGAAAGAGCACCCTGATGAAGATGGCCAACGGCCTGCTCACCTGGGACAGCGGCGACCTGCTCATCGACGGCAAGGCCCCCGGACAGGAGACGAAATCCATCGTTTCATATCTGCCCGAGCGGACGTATCTGTCCGACTGGATGAGCGCAAAGCAGACCTTGGATTTCTTCTCGGATTTCTACCCGGATTTTCAGCGGGGCCGTGCGGAGAAGATGCTGGAGCAGCTGGGCATTCCCCAGGAGCAGAAGATCCGGCAGATGTCCAAAGGCACCCGGGAGAAGGTCCAGCTGATCCTGGTCATGAGCCGGGACGCCAAGCTGTACCTGCTGGATGAGCCCATCGGCGGCGTGGACCCCGCCACCCGGGATTACATCCTCAATACCATTATCAGCAACTATAACCCTGAGGCGTCCGTCATCATCTCCACCCACCTGATCGCCGATGTGGAGCAGGTGCTGGATGAGGTGCTGTTTATCAGCCAGGGGCAGATCTTCCTGCAAAAGACCGTGGATGAGATCCGCGCCGAGCAGGGCAAGAGTGTGGACCAGATGTTCCGGGAGGTGTTCAGATGTTAACGAAACTGATCAAGCATGAATTTACGGCCACGGGCCGCTTTATGTGGGTGATCTATGCGGCAATGCTGCTGCTGAGCGTGGCAGCCAATATATCCCTGCGCTATATGCAGGATTCTATCAGCCATATCCTTCGGACCATCTCTGTGCTGCTGATGATCGCCTGGGTGCTGTCGCTGTTTGTAGGTGCCATTGCAATTTTTGTACTGCTGATCAAGCGGTTCCATCAGAATCTGCTCACCGATGAGGGCTATCTGATGTTCACCCTGCCGGGCACGGTCCATCACCTGGTGCTCAGCAAGCTCATTGTGGCGAGCATTTGGTATGTGGTCAGCGTGTTTGTTCTGATCCTGTCCGTCATGATCGCCGTGGTGGATAACGAATTCATGCAGGTACTCATGCGGGGGGTGCAGCGGATGTTCCAGGACCTGACGGCCCGGTACGCGCTCAACGGCATCGCCGTGCTGGCAGAGTTCCTGGTGCTGCTATTCGTGTCCATAGCCGGCTCCTGCCTGATGTTCTACAGCGCCATGTCCATTGGATATGGCTGTGTGAACCATAAGGCGCTGAAATCGGTGCTTGCGTACTTTGTCATGTGGTTTGTGATGGAGGCCATTGGCGTGACGGGCCTGATCCAGGTGGGGGACGCCTGGTTCCAGCCGGATTCCTTCTGGACACGTCTGACGGGGATGCAGGCCACGCATGTCGGCATGCTGATCAGTATCGGCGTGAGCCTTGTGGTGGCGGCGGTGTTCTATGCGATCACCACCTGGAATCTGAAAAAGCGCTTGAACCTTGCGTAATGCCGAAGAAAAGACCTGCTGCATATTATGCAGCAGGTCTTTTATCATAGGCTGAAAATCAGCACATAGCTTTCATCCAGAGCATCAAGCCGTCGGTATCGTCGTCGGCGCAGTGGCCGCCGTCCCAGATGAGCCGGGCATTTACGTCTTTGCCGATGTTCTCCAGGGCTGTGGCCATATCGATGACGATGGGCAGGGAGGTGTCCTTGTCACAGGCTCCGTGGCGCATCCACCAGTGGGGGGCGCAGCCGGGGTTGTTCCCCAAGGCGAAGTACATGGGGTTCATCATGTTGATGATAATCTTCAGGTCCTCGGCAAGCTCCGTGGCGGTTTCGCTGGGATCGTGCCGGAGGCTGAAGGTGGTGAAGTGCCGGGTCTTGACGGTCTCCGTGCCGAACAGGTCCGGCTCTGCCATTTCCTTGCCGAAATCGTCAAAGGCAGGCAGGCCCTTCATGCGGCCGCAGTGGTTCAGGAAGCCCTCAAAGGTGAAGCTGGCGGTTTTCCCGTCAAAGGCGATCCAGGGCTGGGCTGCCAGATACTCCTTCCGGGCCCCCTCGGGAAGTGCCAGCAAATAGCGGCTTGCCTCGGGAATCAGGTAGGCCTTTAGGAGATATTCCTCCAGATTCCCGGCAGTGATGGTCCCAAAGCCGTTCCGGCCCTGGAGCTTCAGGCTGTCCTGATAGACCTCGAAGATGCCCTTGAGCTGGGCGGACAGTTCCTGATCCACCAGTCCCGGGATGATTTTGATGGGCCCCGTGGCCGCGCCGGCACAGGGGATGGGGCCGTACTGCCACTCGTAAGCGCCGTCGGCGTTTTCCAGGTTGATGATGGGGCTGTAGGAGGCGGAGGCGAAGATGTCGTCCCGTTCCTCTGCCGCGCCGAGCTCCTTCAGATAGGGCGCAAACAGCGGATGGTTGCCCGAAGCCGCCAGCAGACAGGAAAGCGCGCCGCCGGCGCTGCCGCCGGTGGAGAGAATGCGCTCGGGGTTTCCGGGCAGAATGCCCCGGTTGTGCCGGATGTACCGCACTGCGGCTTTCAGATCCACAATGGCCGCGGGGGCCTTGCCAAAATAGGTGCCGTCGGGACGCTGGCAGTCCCGGCCGCGGCAGCCGGGGGCCACGATCACAAAGCCGTAGGCCATGGCAATGGCCTTATTTTCGCCGGGGCCCTCTGCGCCGCCGAGTCCCGGCAGCACACCGCCGGGGCCTCCAGGTCCACCCATGGGAGGCATCCCATCGGGACCGCCAGGTCCACCCGGTCCGCCGGGCATATCGCCGCCGGGCGGGGGCATCATCATGCCCTTGTGGTAGTTATTGCAGGACATGTAGCCGCCCACACCGATCACAAACAGGATGGGGGCATTTTTTGTATCCACAGGCTTACCGTCTACCGCCTCCGGGACCCACACGTCCAAGCTCTGGTATTCCACATCCACGGGATTTTCCACATACTGGAGATGCTCATAGGCCCGGTAGGTGATCTTCTTCACGCCGGAGGCCGTTTTGGCCGTGGTAGTCTCCACGGTATACTGGTCCGCAGGGAAGCGGAGCAGGTCTTTGTCTGCCATAGCTGTCACCCTTTCCATAGAAGTTATTTGTGCCTATTATAAATGGTTTTTGAGATCGGCGCAATTCCCATTCCGGAACAAGGTATTCCATTTTCGCATACAGGCGCGCGAAAGGAATCCCTTGCAATTCTGGCGGCCAGCGGGCTGTCCCTTGGGC
>CABSAB010000145.1 GCA_902475515.1 uncultured Eubacteriales bacterium
TACCGGCGGACCGGACCAGCTGCGCGCCGCGGCCTGGATACAGCTCCACATTGTGGATGACGGTACCCACGGGGATATTGGCAATGGGAAGGGCGTTGCCGGGCTTGATATCGGCGGTGGTGGAGGAGATGACGGTGTCACCGGCCTTCAGACCGACGGGAGCCAGGATATAGCGCTTCTCGGTGCCGTAGTCAATCAGCGCAATGAACGCGCTGCGGTTGGGATCATACTCCAGACGCAGGACAGTGCCGGGCACGTCCACAAGATCACGCTTGAAGTCGATCACACGGTATTTTCTCTTGTTGCCGCCGCCGCGGTGACGGACGGTGATTCTGCCGTAGCTGTTGCGGCCTGCATGCTTCTTGATTGGCTGGAGCAGGCTGCGCTCGGGTTTCGCCTTCTTATCAACACCATCAAAACCGGAAACGGTCATGTTTCTGCGAGACGGCGTGGATGATCCCAACCGCAGCGCGTTCATTGCGCTGATTGACTACGGCACCTGCGAGACGGCGTGGTCGGCTTAAAAGTTTTAATAGCCATTTGCGTTTCTCTCCTTATTTGAGATTTGTATTAGACCATGCCTTCGAAGAACTCGATGGTCTTGGAGTCCTCGGTCAGCTCAACATAAGCCTTTTTCTTGGCAGCGGTGCGGCCCATGGGATAGGCGCCGGTACGCTTGCGCTTGCCCTGTACGTTCACGGTATTGACCTTCTTCACCTTCACGTCGAAGATCTCGGCAATGGCCTGCTTGATCTCGATCTTGGTGGCGGAAGGGGCCACTTCGAAGACATACTTCTTCTCAGCGGACTCAGCCATGGACTTTTCGGTGATCACAGGACGAAGGATCACGTCATATGCGGTTTTCATTACGCAAATACCTCCTCGATCTTAGCCACAGCGGCCTTATCGACCACCAGCTTATTGCAGTTCACAATGTCATAGACATTGATGAGGTTTGCAAACGTGGTGACGCAGCCGGGGATATTGCGGGCGCTCAGGACAACGTTCTGATTGACCTCAGGGGTCACGACCATGGCCTTTTTCTCAGCGCCGACGGCGGTGAGAAAGCTCTTGAAGCTCTTGGTCTTGACCTCGTCCACCTTGATCTCGTCAATGACGATCAGGTCGCCGGAGGCCGCCTTGGCGGACAGAACGGACTTGAGAGCCAGTCTCTTTACTTTCTTGTTCAGCGTGTAGCTGTAATCTCTGGGCTTGGGGGCAAACACAACGCCGCCATGGGTCCACTGGGGTGCCCGGATGGAGCCCTGACGGGCACGGCCGGTGCCCTTCTGGCGCCAAGGCTTGATACCGCCGCCGCGGACCTCAGCCCGGGTCAGCGTGCTCTGGGTGCCCTGACGGCAGTTTGCCAGATGATTCTTGACCACATCGTGCACAACGCTCTGGTTGGGCTCGATGCCGAAAACAGCCTCGGAGAGCTCAATCTCGCCGACCTGCTTACCGGTCATGTCATATACATTCGTCTTAGGCATGATTTACACTCCTCTCCTTAGCCTCTCGCGGAAGCCTTCTGCGGATTACGTCCGGAAGCCTTCTGCGGGTTCTTGCTGACGCCGGCCTCACCGCTCTTGACCTTGTTGTTCTTCACGGTGTTCTTCAGGACCACCAGGCCGCCCTTGGGGCCGGGGATCGCGCCGCGAATGACGATCATGTTCAGCTCGGCATCAACCTTAACAACATCCAAATTCTGCACAGTGACCTGATCAACGCCCATCTGGCCTGCGCCGATCTTTCCCTTGAAGATACGGGAAGGCGTGGAGCAGGAGTTCATGGAGCCGGCGTGTCTGTGGACAGGGCCGCCGCCATGGGTCATGGGGGTCCGGTGTGCGCCGTGACGCTTGATGACACCCTGGTAGCCGTGGCCCTTGGAGATACCGGTCACATCGACCTTATCCCCGGCGGCAAAGACGTCGGCCTTTACCTCATCGCCTACGTTCAAGGTGCTCTCCTCAAGGCGGAATTCCTTGAGATACTTCTTGGGAGCTACGTCAGCCTTCTTCAGGTGGCCGAGCTCAGGCTTGGTGAGCTTGGACTCTTTCACGTCCTGATAGCCCATCTGGACCGCATCGTAGCCGTCCTTTTCCACAGTCTTCACCTGAGTGACGGTGCAGGGGCCGGCTTCCACAACGGTAACCGGGATGACCTTGCCGCTCTCATCGAAGATCTGGGTCATACCCACTTTCTTGCCGATGATTGCTTTCTGCATAAAATGTTCCTCCTATTAGGTTATTGGTTGGCCCATTGGGTAGGCCAACATGACCCCTCCGCCAGGGCGGAGTCAGTAAAACGCTGTGATTCCGTGGGTTGGGGGAATTACAGCTTTATCTCAATCTCAACGCCGGTGGGAAGCTCCAGGGCCATGAGGGCCTCAACGCACTTCTGATTGGGGTTGAGAATATCGATCAGTCTCTTGTGGGTGCGGCGCTCAAACTGCTCACGGCTGTCCTTGTACTTATGCACAGCACGCAGAATGGTGACGACCTCTTTCTTGGTGGGCAGAGGGATGGGGCCGGAGACCTGGGCGCCGTTGCGCTTGGCAGTCTCGACGATCTTCTCTGCGCTGGAATCGATGATCTGATGATCGTAAGCCTTGAGGCGGATCCGGATCATATCTTTGTTTGCCATGGTGGGTTTCCTCCTTAGAATTCGTATCCAGTTATGTCTTACGGTTCTGGGTACGGTCGAGAGGTTCTTATCCGCTATGCCGTGCGTATCACTCCGGGTCATGGAAAAGACCGGCAGAAGCCGGCCTAAAACCTGCCCCGGCGATATACGCCGCGGAACAGTTCTCTCAGCCGCCCGATTAACGGACTTACTCCGCAGAAGTTACCGGATTTCTCCGCAATCTCCTGTTTCATCGCAGTGCGCGAAAACTCGCGCCTGAGTATGATACAATAAATCCCCCTTGATGTCAAGGGGGATTTTGCATTTTTCCTAAAATTTTTCCGGGAATTTCGGTACATCTGCCAAAACGGACCGGGCGGATGTGGGCATCCGCCCCTACATATTTAATATGCTACGCCCCAGTAGACTATCTTTTCGGCTTTCTTGCCGCAGATGGGGCAGACATCAGACAGATGCTCCTGCTCGAAGGGAATGCAGCGGGAGGTCATGCCCGCCTTTTCCTTCATATCGATCTCGCACTGGAGATTGCCGCACCACATGGTCTTGATGAAGCCACCCTTCTCCTCCTGGAGCTGCTTGGCCTCCTCCAGGGAGAACGCGGGATAGGTGTGGTCCGCGATATTCTTCGCAGCCTTTTCATAGAGGCCCTGATGAACAGCATCGAGCAGTTGGGGCACCACAGTCTCCAGGTCAGAAAGCGCCACGGTGGTCTTTTCGCTGTTATCCCGGCGGACAGCCACACACTGGCCCTGCTCCAGGTCCCGGGGGCCGATCTCAATGCGCAGGGGCACGCCCTTCATCTCGTACTCGGCGAACTTCCAGCCGGGGCTGTTGTCCGAGAAATCTCCCTTGGCCCGGAAACCGGCCGCTTGCAGGCGGGCCACCAGTTCCTCGGCAGCCTCGGTGACGCCGGGCTTATGAGCCGCAATGGGCAGCACAACCACCTGGGTGGGTGCGATCTTGGGCGGAAGCACCAAACCGTTGTTGTCGCCGTGGGTCATGATGATGCCGCCGATGATACGGGTGGAAAGGCCCCAGGAGGTCTCGTGGGGCACTGCCTGCTGATTGTTCTTATCCGCAAAGGTGATATCAAAGGCTTTGGCAAAGCCGTCGCCGAAATAGTGGCTGGTGGCGCCCTGGAGGGCCTTTTTATCGTGCATCATACACTCCACGGTATAGGTACGCTCGGCCCCGGCGAACTTTTCCTTATCGGTCTTCTGTCCGCGGATGACCGGCATAGCCAGGACGTTTTCGCACAGGTCCGCATAGGCCTCCAGTTGCTGCTCGGTCTCGGCGATGGCCTCCTCGGCAGTGGCGTGAAGGGTGTGGCCCTCCTGCCAGAGGAACTCCCGGTGACGCAGGAACGGCCGGGTGGTCTTTTCCCACCGGAGGACGCTGCACCACTGGTTATAGAGCATGGGCAGGTCCCGCCAGGAGTGGACCACATTGGACCAGTGCTCACAGAACAACGTCTCCGAGGTGGGGCGGATGCACAGGCGCTCCTCCAGTTCCTCCGTTCCCCCATGGGTGATCCATGCGCATTCGGGGGCAAACCCCTCGATGTGGTCCTTCTCTTTTTGGAGCAGGCTCTCGGGAATCAGCACGGGAAGATATACATTGGTATGCCCGGTCTCCTTAAACCGCTTGTCCAGCTCGCTCTGGATATTCTCCCAGATGGCGTAGCCGTAGGGACGGTAGATGAACATACCCTTGACACTGGAATAATCAATGAGTTCCGCCTTGGTGCATACGTCCGTATACCACTGGGCAAAATCCACATCCATATCGGTGATGCGTTCAACCTTCTTATCTTTTGCCATGCTATATCAATCCTTCCGCCGGGCGGAGCCCGGAATGGTTTCGTATGGGCTATAATAGCACATTTTTCCGCACGCTTCAAGAGCACTTTTCCCCATTTCACATAGAATGGGTTAGATTTTCTCAAAAGGAGGCTGTTTTATGCGCAGCTACGAATTCTACATAAAACCCGGCGGCGGAGAATACGCCCATGCGGCCCTGACCCTGCCTGATACCGGGCAGGCGCTGATCTCCGGTGTGGTCAGCGGCGAAAGCGGACCCGAGGAGGGCGCACTGGTATTGCTGCTGGAGCAGGAGACCGGAAACACGGCGGATTTCACCTTTACCGATGAGCTGGGTCGTTTCTGGTTCGGGCCTATCCTGCCGGATACGCTCTACCGGGTGCGGGTGCAGAAGTCCGGCGGAACCTTACGGCTGGTGGAGCTGCACAAGTGACCGCA
>CABSAB010000146.1 GCA_902475515.1 uncultured Eubacteriales bacterium
TCCGTAGGGGCCGATGCCCACATCGGCCCGCCCCGGCAGCTCACACACTCGCAAAAAGGAACGCTGTATCCCGCCTCCTGGCAATCTCCCTCACATTTTGCACCTTCCCCTATGAATTATTACAATTCTGTTAACCATTTATTGTGAACTATCCCAAGTTTACAAAACATTTTTTGACTTTTATAATAGAATCATTGTATGGAAGGACATTTTGCCTTCCCCGAGAAAGGAGAATGACAATGAGCAAACGACTAATGGCCCTGCTGCTGGCCCTTGTGATGGTCCTGGCCCTGCTTTCCGGCTGCGGCCAGCCCGGCTCCGCCCAGGAGTCCGCTGCCCCTGAGGCCTCTACCGTTGAGACAGCGCCGGAACCCTCCGAAGAAGCCCCCGCTCCCACCCCTGAGGTGCCTGCGGATTCCACCCTGGAAGATTCCTCCGTGGAAGAGGACACTCCCGTGGAATACGCCTCCATGGCAGAAAAATACGCCGCCATGAGCAAGCAGACCAACGAGGATTATCAAAAGCTCCAGGAGGGCGTCGGCACCGACATTACCTACCCCCTGGATGATTCCCCCACCTTTACCATGTGGCGCGTCTTCTCCGCGTTCATCTGGAACGGTCTCATGGAGAGCTATGCCGATATGCCCACCATGCCCCTGATTGAGGAGGCCACCGGCGCCCATGTGGACTTTGTGGAGGTCCCCGATTCTGCGGCCTATACCCAGTTCAACCTTCGCATCGCTTCCGGCGATTACTGTGACTTCATGGCCATGGACTACTATACTGGCGGCGTGGAAGCCGCCTACGAAGAGGATATCGTCCTGGACCTCACCGATATGGTCGAAGAGCATATGCCCAACTATATGGCCGTGGTGGATACCATGGACGACTATACCCTCAAGAGCATCTATACCGAGGATGACCGCATTCTCCGTATCTGGACCCTGGCATCCAATGTGGTCTCGGAGCAGGGCCTGAGCTACCGGGCCGACTGGGCCGAGGAATTCGGCTTCGATCAGCTTGTCACCGTGGATGATATGTACGATTATCTGTGCGCCGTCAAGGATAAGTATAACTGCATCTATCCCATTTTCATCGATAACTCCGCCTCTTTGGAGGGCTTCACCGGCTCCTTCGGCGCAGTGGGCATGAACCTGGGCTGGACGGACCTGGGCATGATGCTGGAGGGCGACACCGTCGTCTCCTCCGTCACCCACGACGGCTACCGGAAGTATATCGAAACTTTTAACAAGTTCTATTCCGCCGGTCTCATCAAGGACAACTTCTATAACGAAGCCTACGGCCCTGACTATATCAACGCCTACGTCATGGAGGACAACTGCGCCGTCACCGCAATCCGGGGCGACAAGTTCACCACCATGACCGAGAACGCCATCTCCCCCACCTTCCGCTTTGAGGCCACCGCGCCCCTGGTGGAAAAGGAGGGCGACGAGTACCGGTTCCTCATGAAGACCAGCCACACCGGCATGGGCAATATGTCCGTCACCACCGCCTGCGCCGACCCGGAGACGGCCCTGGAGTTCATGAACTGGTTCTATACTTGGGACGGCTATATGGTCACCAACTACGGCGAGGAGGGCGTCTGCTTTGAGTATGATGAAAACGGCGACCCCGCCTATACGGACTTCATCGTCCATAACCCCGACGGCTACAACGTGATGAACCTCCGGAATATGTACACCAACCCCGTCTTCAACAACTATATCAACGCCACCGCTGTGTTCTATACCTACGATGAGGTGGAGCTTTCCGCCTTTGAGATCTGGAACAACAACGGCAACTCCGATGGTTCTATGCCCACCTTGTCCCTCACCACCGATGAAAATACCGAGTACGCGGAGATCGCCTCCACCGTCTACACCTACGCCTCCGAACAGGTGCTCAAATGGATGATCGGCGAGGAGGAGCTCACCGACGAGAGCTGGAACGCCTATGTGGACCAGTGCAACGCCATGGAGCTTCCCCGCTGCGTGGAGATCTACCAGGCAGTCTATGACCGGATGTACAAATAACGGAACATTTTCCTGCCCCGGCATGCGTTTCGCATGCCGGGGCTTTTTCCCTCCCGTCCCGGATTTTTGCGTGTTCCGGGCCGGTTCTCCTCCGCAAAAAACGTGAAAAGGGATTGCATTTCATTCAAATTGTGCTACAATAGAAGAAGTTAAATAGAGTGCCTCCGGGCGCTTAACTGAAGAAAGGACTGATTCCCATGGCAAAGACAATCATTACTGCCGCTCTGACCGGCGCTGTGACGCCTGCCGGTTATGACATCCCCGAGACCCCCCAGCAGATCGCCGATTGCGCCTATGAGTGCTGGAAGGCCGGTGCTGCCGTTGTACATCTCCATATGCGTGACGACAACGGCGCCGGTGTGATGGACCCCGTGAAGTTCTACGAGACCATTAAGGCCATCCGTGCTCACAAGGACTGCGACGTCATCGTGAACTGCACCTCCTCCGGTGATAACCGCGTTTCCGATGACTCCCCCTACGGCAACGCCATGCGTATGCTGCATCATAAGAATGTTCCCGGCATCGAGATGGGCACCTTTGACGCCTCCTCCTTCAACTGGGGCATCCCCGGCGGCGTGTTCCACAACAGCCCCACCATGCTTTCCGATCTGGGTACCCTGTACCTGGAGAAGGACATCAAGCCCGAGTTCGAGATCTTCGACTTCGGCGCCCTGCGTGCTGTGGGCATCTACTGGAAGAAGGGCTTCGTGAAGGCTCCTCTGCACTTCCAGTTCTGCCTGGGCGTTGTGGGCGGCATGGATGCTACCCCCTATGATCTGCAGGTCCTGCTGACCGAGATGGAGCGTCTCCAGGCCGCGGGCAAGCTCCCCGCGGAGTGCACCTGGTCCGGCTTCGGCATCGGCAAGGGCCATCTGCCCGTCATGTTCTCCTGCATCGCCAACGGCGGTCATGTCCGCGTGGGCATGGAGGATAACGTGGTCTACGGCCGTGATAAGGACGGCAACAAGATCCTGGCCACCAACCTCATGCTGGTGCAGCGCGCTGCCCGCGCCATCGAGGCGTTCGGCAACGAGGTCGCTACCCCCGCCGAGGCCCGTGAGATGCTGGGTCTGAAGCCCCTGGATCACGAGGCTGTCTGCAAGGCTCTGGACGCTGTCAACGTGGCTGATCTGGAAGCTGCCAAGCAGGCTGTTACCGACGAGTTCGGCGGCCCCTACTTCGCGGCCGGCGCCATGGGCGGCAAGAAGTAATTCCCCGTATATTCAAAGGACCCGCGACGGAATTCCGCCGTGGGTCCTTTTATTTGCAATATTATAGCTTTTCGAGCCACTCATGGCCCATGGGATAGGAGCCTTCCAATGCCACCTTCAGCCACTCTTTCTGCGTTTTATTCATCTTATCTAACGCCACACGGAAATCATGGCGGTAGTTCTCTGCCGTTTTCAGATTGTCCGGCGTAGGCGGCATCCGAACAAAAATAGACTTATAGAGCAGCACCATCTCCGGCGCCAAATAAGGAATTCCCTCTTCTGTATGGTATAGATACTGTTCCAGTGCAATTTCAGGATTTCGCTTATATAGGAATTTTCCGTCCTGCACCCGGTTAAACAGCACTTCGATATAGTCCAGCACATCCTGGTGGGGTCTTTCCGTGGTGATCTCATAAAAGCGATCATGTTGATGGACAATTTGATAGCTGTCCGATTTAGGCCGGAGACACCACAAGTTATCCTCGGTCCTCAGGTCCTCCTCCAAAGATGTGATCTCCCGGAGCAGTCCATGATCCGGCTCAAATACGCGCCATCCTTTTTGGAGGAAACCGGAGATCACACGCTCCCGCTCCTCCCAAAGGGCGGCCACATCAATGTCCTTGTGCAGCCGCGTCTGTTTGCCCACAAACAAGTCAATCGCGTCACCGCCACATACCGCCCAGGATATTTCCATGGAATCCATCAGTGTTTTCAGTTCATACAACATATAATTCAACTCCTTCCATGTAGTGCGCCAAAATGAAGGTCATAATTTTATCATGGCAATTCAGAAAAAGCAACCTGTTTTTACAAAAAGCGGTACTCCGGCAGGAGTACCGCTTTCACATTTTCTTGGTTTTAAAAATTTTTCATCTGGGCAGCCGTTTGTGCAGCTCCGCCGCAACGGTCTCGATCCAGCCTTTTACTTTCTCCACATCCCCAGCATCCATACTCGCCGCATCATAGTGGAAACAGCAGCAGTCCGTCACGCACTCACTGCTCATGCGCACTAAAATCCCATCCTTCCGAAAGGACCCGTCCACGCACATACTGTCCACCCCATAGGTGGCGTGCTCCGGTTCCAGAAGCTCCTTTATAATATCGTACATGGCGTAAAAATCCGCTTCTCCGCTGTACCCGGTGACAGACACCAGCACCGAGCCGTTTTTCAACTGTATTTCCTTCAGTTCCATGATATTACCCCCCATTTTCAATGTTTTTTTGATTATACCACACTTTTCCCTCCGCGTACAGCCACGCCTTTCCCGGATTGCATTTTCTCACCGGCTGTGGTACACTGTTTCTGCACAATAGACTGACCCACAGCGATCTTTTCGCGATCCGGAGGAATCTGTTATGAAAAAAATGCTGTTATTTGTGAATCCCGCCGCTGGCCGGGAGGAGATGCACTACCAGCTCATGGACGTGATCTCCCGCTTCACCGCTGCCGGCTACGACGTGCTATGCCATCCCACCCAGAAGCCCCAGGATGTCACCGAGGTCATCACCCAGCGCGGCGGCCAGTTTGATATGATCGTCACCTGCGGCGGCGACGGCACCCTCAACGAGACCATCACCGGCCTTATGGCGCTGGAGCATCGTCCGCTTCTGGGCTATATCCCCGCCGGTACCGTCAACGAACGGAATAGATCG
>CABSAB010000147.1 GCA_902475515.1 uncultured Eubacteriales bacterium
GCCTGCTTCATCTGTTCAGGGATCGTGGGCTGGCGGGACTTGGCCTTATCCAGCACCTTGCGGGAATATTCCGAAAAGCAGGCGGTCATAGCGTCCGCCTGCCCGGACTTGAAGAACAGCAGGTATTTCCCCGGTTCAGTCTGATAAAAGGCATAGTCCACATTCCATTTCCGGGCTACCCGGTCAAAGAGCTTTGTGTCCCCGGACAGTTCAAGGCTGTTGGTGGATGTGCCATGCGCCATGAGCTTTTTCACGGTCTGCTTGCCGTGGGGCGTCTGCTTTGCCCGGTGTGCCTTGGCGATCTTGCGCCCCACCGCCCGGACAACATAGGCAAGCCCCCGGGCGGTCAGCTTTGACGCTTTCACCGATACGGCAATCGTGCGCCGGGAAATATCCTCGTCTACCAGCCGTCATCGCCTCCTCTCTGATAGAAATATGACCTTGGGACAAAATGTCCCAAGGTCAGCGGTCATCATGCTCCTTTCTCGGGTGCAGGCGCTCGCCCTCCAAAGAGGAACGGTCTATGACCTCCTTGTAGGCCGCCATCTGCTCCCGGATATTCAACTTAGGGTACGCAAAAATGCGGTGTTCGGCGGGAATGTCCTCGATGCCGTGGTACACCTCCTTGAAATCGCCGCTGCGGGTCAGATAGCCCGTGGGGGCGAAGTGGCCGCCCTCGTTGATCCGCATATCCCGCCCATAGGCTTCAAAATCGAAGTAGGGCAGCACATTATCCGGCACATCCAGCAGCTCCATGTCCTCTACATAGATGCGCCCCAGCGTTTCATCGTCGGTCACGCCGGGGTGGAGGGAATAGCAGTCCAGATTATGAACGAGGTTGATGATGTCCGCCACGCTGGAAGTGTGGTCGCCCTTGTTGAGTGCGGCCTCCAGCGTTTCGATTTCGTCGCTGTCCAGTTCGGAAATGAGATGCGCCAAATGGTTCAGCTCGTCCAAGTTTTCATACTCGGTGAGATAGTCGTATAAGCCCATCACATCGCCGTCAAAGGCGGTGATGAAAAACTCCTCATACCGCACACCGTCCACGCCGATGTTCTTTAAGAGCGATTGCACTCCTCCGTGGTGGCCGGAAATTTCAGCGTTTCGCCCACAAGCTGCCCCTCGGCGTATTTGCCGAGGTTGGTAATGTAGGCTTCAAATACCGTCATTTGCACCTCCTTTTGTCAGCGCCTCCGCGATCCCCGCCATGATATACTCGGCGCAGGGCAGCGCGATGGCGTTTCCCAATGCCCGGTAACGGTGGGAGGATAGAATTTCCGCACCATCTGCGCCATACCTTGTCCAGCCCTCCGGCAGCCCCATGAGCCGCTCACATTCCGTTTCCGTGGGAAAGCGGACGCAGCCCCCGGCGGGATCGTCCTCGTACCAAAAGGCAAAGGGCGAAATACCGCCCGCTAACAGAGTGGGAAAAGGGTCAGTTGGCAATCCGAAGCTGTTTCGGAACGCTGTTTCCGTCCGCTCCTTGGCGGACGCCCGCATACGGAAGCATTGAAAGGGCCGGGTGACTGGTACGCGCCGCCCTGCTTCAATAAAAGAGCCTCGATCTCCGCAGGCGGCGGACAGCCCGCAATCTCCGCCAAGTGCAGGAAGTGACTGCATTGTGCGGGGGTTAAAAAGTATTTCGTGGGAACGCCGTCCTCCAAAGTCTGCCACAAGAAAGATGCGCTGCCGTCGTGCCAGCCGGGGGCTTGCCCAATGCTGGGCGTCCATGAGCCGCCAGCAGAGGTCAGGCGTTCGCCCTCGCACCATTCCGGCTCCTGCCCATCTTCCAGAAGCAGGCATTGAAACATCGGCGTCTGTGAAAGCGGATAGGACGGCTCTAAAATCCATCCGGTCATTTGATGAAAACGCTCCCATGACATTTTCCCAAACAGCGATTGCTGGAAATAGACCATTTGTCGCCTCCCTCATTTCACGGATAATGCGGATAGCTTGAAAGAACAGGATGGACTTTTCTCCCGCAAGTCCCTTGCGGTTGCCGATCTGCGAGAGATTTTGACACGGTGAGCCAAAGGTGATGATATGGACAGGCGGGAGATCCCGCCCGTCCAGCTTTGTCACATCCCCCAAGTGAACCATATCGGGAAAGTGGCGCTTGGTGATGGAGATAGGGGCTTTTTCGATCTCGCTTGCCCATACCGGCTCAATGCCGCAGCGCACCGCCGCCAGCGGGAATACGCCGATCCCGTCAAACAGGCTCCCCAGCCGGAGCGCCGTCATCTTATCTGCGCCCCTGTCCCTTGACGGTCAAAATGCCCTCAAGGGTGGTGGCAGTGATCCCGAGCCGCTGGGCAACGGCGATGTCGTTCTTCATGGCCTCGGTGACGGTATGACCGCACACCACCAGCACATGAGAACGGCGGAGCAGGTCGCGCCCCATGTCGATGCCGCTCTTATGTTCCTCTGGAACGGCGTCATTTAGGAAAAGGGGCTGATAGAGCGTCGGGCAGATAGGCGAAAAGCCCGCCTCATACACCGTGCGGCAATACTGCGCCGCCAGCTTCGTGTTTTCGTGATCGCTGCTTACGCATGCGGCGGTGATATATGCAAGGGGTCGTTTCATCTTGAAAACCTCCATTCATAAACGAAAGACCTCGGGACAAAAAGTCCCAAGGTCACTTTTCCAAATCCATTTTCTTTTCGGGCTTGCCCAGCTCGGGCGGCTGCTTGGCCTTCCAGTCATCCAGCAGAGAAATGATCTTGTCTTTCATTTCCCTCGTGGACTTGTCCTTGCCGAAATACTTTTCCAGTTCCGCACTATTGATGATCACCTTGTCTACCTCCTTTTTCTCCTGCGACAAAATACCGTCGATCACATCGCCGTTGAGTTTGCCGTCCTTGTCCAGCTCCCGCATTTTCTGTGCCTGAGACAGTGAGGGCGAGGACTGCTGCCCCTCGATGGACACGGCGATATACCTCTGATTTTTAGGGCGGATGAATGAGATCTCCACCGCCGGGGTGAACGCCAGCTTTTTCTCGTCCACCATTTTCTGCAAATCCGGCACAAGCTCGGTCAGGCGGATATACCGCTGCACCTGCTTGTAGTTCATGCCGTTGCGATCTCCCACGACCTGCGTAGAGCGTTTTCCGGCGTCCTTGTCCACCTCGCCGGGGCGGGAGCCTTGGTGCTTGATGGCCTCCACCTGCATTTTGAGTGACTGCGCCTTTTCCGTGGGCAAAATGCGCTCACGGTGGCGGAGGTTGTCATCCGTCATGGCGAGGATGGCTTCATCGTCCGTCATGTTGCGGACGATACAAGGCATATTCGCAAATCCGGCAAGCTCACTTGCCCGCTGGCGGCGGTGGCCTGCGATGATCTCATAGCCGCCATCCTCGCGGGGACGCACCAGCGCGGGCTGATTGACGCCTGTCGCCTTGACCGACTCCACAAGCCCCTGCATCTCCGCATCGTCCCGGACACCAAAGGGATGATTTTTGAACGGGTGCAGATCTACCAAATTGAGATAGACGATCTCCTCTTTTTCGGCACGGGTGGCGTCACGGGGCGCAGACGGCTCCGGCGTAATCTCCGCGCCAGCGGGAGCGCCGCCCTTATCCACGGCAGACTTCTCCGGGACGGGCTTACTTTGGGACTTTTTGTCCCGAGGTTTGGGCGGCTTTGCCTTATCGGGAACGACCTTGCATCCTTGGGAGGTCGGCCTCTGCCGGGTTTGGCGGTCTTGTCCTTTTCCGTGGGCGGCTTCTGCTTGACCGCCTTTTTCTCCTCCTTAGCCGCCTCGTCACGGGCGGCGGCAAAATTCAACACCTTGCCGGAATG
This sequence comes from uncultured Eubacteriales bacterium, assembly GCA_902475515.1. Lineage (GTDB taxonomy): Bacteria > Bacillota > Clostridia > Oscillospirales > Oscillospiraceae > HGM13006. Next base: position 3,800 of record CABSAB010000147.1, read on the forward strand.
TGCCGGGGTAGGATCGTCCTTGCCGAGAGTGAGCGGCTGCTCCTGTTCCTTTTCAGCCTTGGGGACTTCGGGCGCGGCAGGCTCCTCCACCTCGGCGTGGGTAACAGCGTCGGCGGGATCGGGTACGGCCTCGCCCATTTCAAAAAGCGCCGCCTGCCCCTCATGCTCCAGCATGACCGCCTCTGCGTCGGTCAGCGCAGGCCCGGGAGAGGACTGCTCCAGCACGGCGGCATTTTCTACCGCAGGAGCGGGAGCCTCGGTGGGCGGGGCTGCCTCGGGAATATTTTTCTTATCATCTGCCATTTGCAAACCTCCTTTGTTGTGAAATGAAAAAAGCCAGACCGATGGCTGGCAGCAGATAGGTTAACTCCTCCTTTCAGATTGTGGTATATAAAAACGCCACCCGTTGTCCTGTTGGGCAGCGTAATGCGAAAAGATTGCTTGATTTTTCCTTAATGATTGCTACAATTATATTGTGGTATTTTGATATACTCAGTCGATTTTTTGTGGATTTTCTCCAAACGGCCTTGTGGATGCAAAATATGCAAAACTGAATTGGGGAGCTAACCGTATGAAAAATAAAGAGCTTCATTCGGAATTTACTTTTCAAATTGAACCCAAACATTTTTTTAAGCACAACTATTTGACATACTGTAATGATGTTTTGGTAAGTATGTTAAAATATGCAGATGAAGAAAAAATGGCAAGCGTCAGTATTGATCTTGGTAATGGTGAAAATATAGAATTTGAACAAGATGAAAAATGGCAAGAGTGGCTCATAACACATGGGCACCGTGAAGAAATGTACGAAGTATATTATAGGCACACTTTCTTTTCACTTGTTGCGGATTTTTGTAGCTATATGCTTGAGTCGATAAACTGTGCCGCAAAAATGAAAGTTGCTGTTTCCTATGCGTTATTACGAAAGCCCCTCAAAGATACACTCGGCTATATTGAATGGCTGCGTGTTGATAGAAATGGTATGCTTGATTTGCTTGCAAGCGGAAAACCAGAGGACTTGGTTATCACAAAAGAGAAAGCCCTTGAACACACTTCACTGATTGAAGGAAGCTGCAAGATGAGCAGTTTTTTCG
>CABSAB010000148.1 GCA_902475515.1 uncultured Eubacteriales bacterium
GCGCACCTGCGACCGCATCGCCGCCGCGGGATGCGTGCTCCCCCTGACGGAGAATCCCAACCTCAGCCGGGACCTGGGCACCCGCCACCGGGCCGCCATCGGCATCAGCGAGCACAGCGACGCCGTGGTGGTGGTCGTCTCCGAGGAGACCGGTGTGATTTCCTGCGTCCAGGGCGGCAGCCTCAAGCGCTACCTGACCCCGGAAAATCTCCTGAAGCTTTTGAAGGAGGAACTGGTGGCCGAGGAGATCCTCCCGGTGCACTACCGCCTGCGGGAGCGTCTGTCCAGAAAAATAAAGGGCGTAGGGGGCGAAGATCATGAAGAAAAATAAGATCATCTCCGTGCTGCTGTCCCTGCTCATTGCCATCTGCCTCTGGTTCTTCGTGGTCACCACCGTGACCCCCGAGGACAGCCAATGGATCAATAATATCCCCGTGACCTTCACCAATGAGGACGGATTGTTCTCAGACCGGAACCTGACCTTGTCCGAGGGCCGGGATGCCACGGTGAATCTGCGCTTTTCCGGAAAGCGCCAGGACCTGCTGAAGCTCAATAACACCAATGTCCGCGTCCTGGCGGACCTCACCGGGGTCACCGCCCCGGGAGAGTGGCACCTTTCCTATGACTACGAGCTGCCGGATACCGTCTCCAGCAGTGATATCTCCATCGAGGGCCGCTCCGCCACCACCGTGGATATCCTGGTGGCGAAGCTGGATACCAAGGAGGTGGAGGTCCGGGCGACATTCCTGGGCGATGTGGCCAGCGGCTATGTGCAGGAACCTATGATGCTGGAGTACGAGACCGTGGAGATCAGCGGCCCCAAGGATCTGGTGGACCGGGTGAGCTATGCCCAGGTGACGCTGGAGCGCACCAATCTCAGCAAATCCGTGTCGGACCTGCTTCCCGTGACACTGCGGGATGAGGACGGCGAGCTGATCGAGTCCGACGAACTCCGCTGCTCCGTGGAGGAGATCGGTGTGGAGATGCCCGTGTATATGGTCAAGGAGGTGCAGCTCACCGCCACGTTGATCGCCGGCGGCGGCGCATCTGCGGACCATGCCATCTGCACCATCGAGCCCAGCTCCATCAACGTCAAGGGCGAGCCCGAGGCCCTGGAGGCCCTGAATTCCATCAATCTCGGCACCATTGACCTGGCGTCGGTTCAGAAGAACCAGACCAAGGAATTTGATATCGTCGTGCCCAACGGCATGCAGAATCTCACCACCGATGGTACCGCCAAGGTCACCGTGGAGCTTCGCAATCTCAAGACCCAGACCTTCCAGGTGACGAACATCGAGTTTGCCAACGCCCCCAGCTCCGGCTACCGGGTGATCCTGGGGACCACGACCCTGACCGTCCAGGTCCGGGGCCTGGAGGACGAGGTCAGCGAGATCACCGCCAGCAATATCCGCGCCGTGGCGGACCTGTCGGGCCTCAGCAACTCCACAGGCCAGTACCGGGTGCCCGTGGAGATCCATGTGGATGGGTTTGCGGATGTGGGCGCTGTGGGCACCTACCGGGTGCTGGTGTCCATCTACGAAAGCGGCGAGGAGGATACGGAGACCCCCGTGGAGGTCTCGGAAGTGCCCACTGCCGGGGGGACCTCATGAGGCAGACCGTCACCGTAACAGCCGTCTCTGGCAATTCGGCCACGGTCTCCTATGACCGGCCCACCGCCTGCCATGGCGACTGCAGCCATTGCGCCGGTGGCTGCGGAGAAACGGCCGCCAGGGAACGTGTCACCGTTCAGGCGGAGAATCTCATCGGCGCCGTGCCCGGCGATCAGGTGGTCATTGAGACGGAGACAGGCCATGTGTTTTCGGCGATTTTTCTGGTCTATGCGTCTCCGGTCCTGCTGTTTTTCCTGGGCTATTTTCTGTTGGAGCGCCTGGGATGGGCCATCCCCGGCGGTATTTTCGGTTTTCTGCTGGGCCTTGCCGCCGCTGTCAAATTGAGCCGCGGCCGCCTGGGAAGCTCGATCCGCTTCCGGATCGTCTCCTTTGCAAAATAAAAACAGCCCCCATCCCTTAAACGGATGGGGGCTTTCTGTTCCTGTATGGCACCCAAACGGTCTCTTTTGGGAAAGTGGAATATCTCCGTAGGGGCCGATGCCCACATCGGCCCGCCGGAGGCAGCAGGCAGTAGCTGCAATCTCGCAAAATTCCCCGGCGAATCCGTATAACATACCCCATCAAAAAACTCCAGCGCCCCGAAGAGCGCCGGAGTTTTTATTTGCAGCCGTTATCCTCTGGACGGCAGTACCACCGAGAACTCACACTCCTGGAAGATGTTCCCGTCCATGTCCTCGCACCAGACCGTCAGCATCACCAGATGATCCCCGGTGTCCTCCTCGATCCACTTGTCCGTCACATACCCGTGCACCAGCGCGCAGTCCGGCCCAGTGCCGTGGGTGTTGGTGAACCGGCCCGCCTCCTTGAGATAGGGCACCTTGAGGAGCCAGCTCTCCCGGAAATGGCCCTCCGGGAAGTGGTCAAACTGCTTCTCCGGGGGATAGTCGTTGACCATCCGCCAGCCCATTTTGCGGATCATGCCGTCGTCGCCCATCCAGTTGGTCACGAGCCTGCGGCAGAAGTTCCGTCCCACAAAGTTCAGGAAATGGGTCCGGGGGGAATCCGGAAGATAGATCACGCCATCCTCCCGCTTCTGGAACCGCCGTTCCACCCGTTTGCCCATTACAAAGTCCCGCACCGTGTCGCCGGCAATGGCGCCCACCGTGTGGTGCATGCCGGTGTACCGCCGGGCGTCGTAGTCCGTCACCGGGGATTCCGCCGTCATGGGCGGCTCGTCGCCGATGTTCACGTCCTCCCAGTAGAGGGTGTTTTTCCCGCGGATGACCTCCTTGCTCCAGATGTTCTTCAGCACGTCCCAGTCCGCGTCCGTGTAGACGTGGGCAGGATGCATGTACATGCTGGGCTTGCCGTTTTTCTGGGCCTGCTCCATGCGGTATTTGACCAGCTCCTCCCGGGTCATCTGCCGGCCGTCGGCAAATTTCGCCAGGAAACAGGGCCAGTGCATCACCGCCCGGCAAACCAGCTCATCCTTCTGGTTGAACATATCCGTGGTGATGCAGGTCACGAAGAACCGCGTGGTAGAGCCGTCCTCAGTGAGGTCCACATATTCCTGTCCCACCTGCTTGGTGTGGAAGCTGTCGCCGGAGTACATGGGCTTGTAATAGTACAGCTCAAAGTCGTATCCATCCCCCACAAAGCTGGCGTCCGACGGGGGAGGGGACTCGAACCCCAGCTCGCTGGGCAGCATGCCCATGCCCATGGGCTCCCGCATGCCCGGCAGCACGGGTACATCGCCCCAGCGGGTGTTTTTGGCGTAGTTGTAGTCGTAGTACAGGGGATTCCAGGGGTCCCAGCCCTTGGCGTAGTAGTACATTTCGTAGCCGGATACCACGTCCATATCCTTGGGCTGCGCCTGGGGCGGCATAGGGGGCATTTTGGAGGCGTACTCCATCTTGACCCAGGCGTCCAGGGCCGCCTGCTCCTCCGGGGTGTAGACGCCCCGCTTGAATTTCACAAGTTCGCTCATAGGGGAGGCTCCTTTCTGTTGCTTCGATATGGAACTATTATAGAAAAGATCGCCGTCTGGGGCAAGGGTACGTTCGTAGCCTATCCCCCCAAATCGCTTGGATGTCGCCGCAGCGGAGGCCCTAAAGGGCCTGCCGATGGGAAAATTGACCGCAAAAAATAGGCAAAAATCCGCCCAAAATGGGCCAAAAGTGTGCGGAAATTACGTCAAAGTGCGTCCAAAAACGCGCAAAAATGGGCCGCAAAAGCGGAGAAAACGTCTGCCCCGTACCGAAGCAGACGTTTTTATGTGCTTATGCCCATGGCTGCGCCATGTTCTCAGGCTGTGCGCAAGACCTTCCGCAATGTCCGCAGTCCGGCGTTCTCCCGCGCCGCCACAGTCTCCGGTGAGACCTCCAGCAGCAGCCCGGCCTCCTTTTGGGAAAATCCCAACAAATACCGCAAATACAGCACCCGGAACAGGGGCGTGGGCAGCGCCCGCAGGGCGTCTGCAAGCGCTGTGCCGCAGCTGCTGGAAGCATCCTCCGCCGACAATGCCCGCACCGCCCGATGCCCCGCCGCCCGGGCAAATTCCAGCCGCAAAAGACGCAAAAACCACGGATAAAAGGGAATGCCCATGCTTGCGTGATATTCCCGTACCGCCTGGTCCAGGGCCAGATAGCCGCACTGATACAGGTCCTCCGCCGTCACATCCGGCCGCCGCTTTCGCAGAATTTTGGCCCAATGCTGTGCCTGCTGCCGGACCTCCGCCTGGAGGACGGTCCACAGCGCCGCCATGTCCTCCTGTGCCCCGCCCTGAATAGAATCCACCAGGGCTTCGATGGTATCATTCATACCGTGTTTCCTCGGTTAAAGGGGGAGGGACCTCGGTCCCTCCCCGGCATCTCAGCCGCTGATGGCCTGATAATACAGGGCCATCTTCTTATTTTCCAGCACAAAGGCGTCGTAGCAGATGCGGCCCGTGACCACGCTGCCGCTGTTGTAGATGGTGTCCTGGTGCACCTGATAGTCCTCCAGCTTCACCGGGGCCACTGTGGCGCTGGGATGGGCCACCAGGAAGCCGAAGTCCTCGGGCAGCCGGTTGGCGGCGACCTTCTGCACCGCCAGTCCGTCGATCATGCCGATGACGCCCTGGAGCCGCAGCTCGCTGCCGACGTCCGTCTGCATGACCACGTCGGGGGACTTCTTCAGCAGCTGATAGGTCTCCGGGGTCACCACCAGCACGCGGCCCGTCTCGGGAACCTCGGCGTTGTCCAGCACGGCGGAAGCCTTGAGGATCTCGTCATAGATGTTCGCTGCGGTCAGGGCCATGGCGGAATGGATTTAGCGACAAAAT
>CABSAB010000149.1 GCA_902475515.1 uncultured Eubacteriales bacterium
GGGGTGCAGCCTGGGCTGTGATTTCTGCCAGAACACGGAGCCTCCGGGGACACAGGCGGCAGTTTGTATAATCCATTACTTCACAAGCACCTCTGCCACCGCGTCCAGCTCCGGCACCTCCGCGTCCGAGATGCGCCCGAAGTCCGCCATAACGCTAAGCTCCAGCCGCAGCGGCACCGCGGCCAACAGCGGCAAGCCCAGGGCCTTCGCGTGGCTTTCCGGCTCTGTGCCCAGCAGCACATCGCCCTTGTCCGTGGAAAGGCACACCTTGTTTTCGATGACCCCCAGCACCGGGATCATGATCATCTTCATGAGGTTCACGGATTTCAGGGCCAGGAAGTCATTCAGTTCCGAGGGATTCGACACACACACCGCCCCGTCAAAGGGGATGATGGTGCCGATCTGCAGGGGGATATCCCCAATGCCCGTGGGCATGTCGATGAGCATAAAGTCCAGGTCCTCGGACCATTTCACGTTCAGATAGAAATACAGCGCCCCCTCGGCCATGTCCTTGCCGTAACTGAGGAGCGGCTGATCAGCGGCCTTTTCCACATTGCCCATGGAGATAAACTCCACCCCGCTGTCACTTTTCATAGGCAGGATGTGCTCCCCCTCCCCCTCGCAGGGCGTAAGCTTCCCGTACAGATAGTGGATGGAGGGATTCGAGAGGTCCGCGTCCAGCACGGCTACCTTTTTGCCCATCTTCTGCAGCTTGTCGGCCAGCAGGCAGGTCATGACGGATTTGCCCGTGCCGCCCTTGCCGCCAAAGACGGCCACAATGCGCTGGGCCTTCTTGGGGGTCTTCTGCTCCGCCTGGGCCTGGTCGCACTTGCTGGAGCAGGAGCCGCAGTTGCCCCCGCAGGAGGTAAAATCCCCGCCGCAGGCCTCAAAGTCGGCCATGTACTTCATGTATTTGTCCTCGTGCTCCTGCTGGAGCTTCTTCTGATCGTCTGTCATAGGGGTCATTCCTTTCCCTTTTTTAATACAGTTTTTCATAGGCTAGTATACCATAAATCATGAAAAAAACAACCAGGCCTCGTCGTCGCAAAGTCCGCTCTCTTCGGGCCTCCCTTTGGTCGGTCCTCATCCGCTTGTTGTGACCGAAGGGAATCCCCGAAGGGGGCTCCTCCTCTCAAACTCGAACCCGCTTCGCTGGGCTTCGAGTTTGTTTATCCGTAGGGACTACTACCCGCATCGGCCCGCTTCCTCATTGCTGTTTTCCCGGAAATATGGTACACTGTTCACAAGCCATATCAGCACTGGGGGATCATTTCATGACCAAAAATCAAATTTTCACCGGTGAGATCACCGGCTGCACCAGCCAGGGCCTGGGCGTGGCCCGGTTCGAGGACCGGGCAGTGTTCGTCAAAGGGGCCATCCCCGGGGAAGTGTGCCGCATCAAGCTCATCAAGATTACCAAAACCGCCGTCTACGGGCGGCTCCTGGAGATTCTGACCGCCTCCCCCCACCGGACCGGCCCCATCTGCCCCCACTTCGGCCGCTGCGGCGGCTGCGACCTGATGCACATGGACTATGCACTGGAAACGGAACTCAAGCGCCAACGGGTCTCCGACGCCCTTCGCCGTATCGGCGGCGTGGACCCGGAACCCCTGCCCATCACCCCGGCCCCCACGGACGCGGGATACCGGAACAAAGCGCAATTTCCCGTGGCCACGACCGAAACAGGCCCCGCTGCGGGTTTCTTCCGGCAGCGGTCCCACGACCTGATCCCCGTGACCCACTGCCATATCCAGCCCCCGGAGGCGGAAGCCGCCTCCCAGGCGGTGCTCCGGTGGATGGATGCCTGCCATATCCTCCCCTATGACGAGGCCACCGGGCAGGGCTGCATTCGCCATATCTTTGTGCGCAAAGCCGTGGTCACCAATCAGCTCATGGTCTGCGTCATCGCAAACAGCGAAACACTACCCAAATGCGGCAAGCTGGTGGCGTGCCTCCGGGAGGCCCTCCCGGCCATCACCACCGTGCTCCATAATGTCAATACCCGCCCCGGCAACGTGATCCTGGGGGAGACCTACCACACGCTTTTTGGCCCCGGCTATATCGAGGACGTGCTCTGCGGCCTTCGGTTCCGGCTCTCCCCCGCGTCCTTTTATCAGGTGAATCACCACCAGGCCCAGGTGCTCTATGAAAAGGCCATTTCTTTGGCGGACCTCCACGGCACCGAGACCGTCCTGGACCTCTACTGCGGCACCGGCACCATCACCCTGGCCATGTCCAGGGCCGCCGGAACCGTCATCGGTGTGGAGGTGGTGCCCCAGGCCATAAAGGACGCCAGGGAGAATGCCCGGCGCAACGGCATCGAAAACGCCCGCTTCTTCTGCGCGGACGCAGGTGAAGCCGCTCAAAAGCTCGCCGCCGAGGGCACCCGCCCGGATGTCATCACCGTGGACCCGCCCCGCAAGGGTCTTTCCCCGGCGGTCATCTCCGCCATGGCGGAAATGGCCCCCCGGCGTATCGTCTACGTCTCCTGCGACCCGGCCACTCTGGCCCGGGATGTGAAGCTGCTGGGGGAGGCGGGCTATCAGTTCGTAAGCGCCGAAGCGGTGGATTTGTTCCCGCGCACCAAACACGTCGAAAGTATCGTCCTGCTGAAAAAGGAGGCCCAAAATGATCCTATCCGATAAAACCATTCTCAAAATGCTAAACGCCAAAACGCTGACCATCTCCCCGCTGGAGCCGGAGCAGGTCCAGCCCGCCAGCGTGGATATCCGCCTGGGCCGCACCTTCAGCATTGTGGAGGATTCCCCCTCCGGGGTCATCACCATGGACCGGGAGATTTGTTATAAGACCATTGAAAGCGACACCTATACCCTGCTGCCCAACCAGTTCGTGCTGGCCACCACCATGGAGTACTTTGAGCTGCCCGACGACCTCACCGCCTTTGTGGAGGGCCGCAGCTCCCTGGGCCGTATGGGCCTGTTCATCCAGAACGCGGGCTGGGTGGACCCGGGCTTCCGGGGGGAGATCACCCTGGAGCTGTACAATGCCAACCGCTGCGCCATCGAGCTCCGGGCCGGGCGCCGGGTGGGCCAGCTTGTTTTTGCGGAGATGGACGAAGCCGCGCAAAGCCCCTATCGCGGAAAATACCAGGGTCAGCGCGGCGCCACCGGGTCCAGGGTGTTCCTGGATACGGAAATTCAAGTTTAAGCCTTATTCCTCGTCAAAAGGCCCTTGATTCATTTCCGGAAAATCTAATAACTCCGAAATCGTCATGCCTAAGCCACCCGCTAAATGATGTAACGTCTTGAGTTTCGGGTTTTTTGTCACTCCCCGCATCAAATTATCCACAGTGGATTGCCGAAGGCCAGAGCGAGTGGCCAATTTGTTTGTTGTTATTTCTTGCTCTGTACATAATTCCGTAAGCCGCTTAATGACTACTTCTGAATATGTCACGCAAATCACTCCCTTAACTTTATACCGTTATATAGTATAACCTATTTTTCTTCCCAATGTTAACGGTGCACCATTGACTTTGAAAATTTTCTGTGCTATACTACCCTTATACGGTTATATTGGGGGTATAAATATGTCCGAATTTCAAGAAATTCTCAACCGAGCCAAGCTGGAAAACCTGATTTCCTACCTGCTCTGCGGCACATCCTCCGACGAGGAATTTATCGCGGATAAAGAAGCCGCACTGCAAAAGGCCTACGACGACCTGCTTTCCGGATTGGAGGCTATGTTCCCCGGCGCGGACCGGCACGACAACCGGCTGTTTCACATTATTTTAGATTTTGCCGTAGCACAGGAAACGCTCTATTTTGAAACCGGCCTCCTGGCCGGCATTCGTTTATACGGCGGCTTACATCAGCCCTGACCCATCCACGCCCCCGCATATCCCGCCACCCCGCCGCATACCCTTGTCCCGGAGGGATGCTATGAGACGGCGGAACGAGCGATTTTGGTGCTGCGCGGCCTTTCTGGGGGTGTTTCTGCTGCTCCAGCAGTTCTGCCTGCAAACTACGAAAACCGAGGTGTTCTCCCCCCGGCTGCCGGAGGCCTTTGACGGGCTTCGGATCGTGCAGCTCAGCGACCTTCACGGGCGCCGGTTCGGACAAAATAACACCCTGCTCCTGCGGCAGGTGGAATCCCTGGACCCGGACATCATCGCCGTCACCGGAGACCTTCTGGATACGGACCGGGAAACGGAGCAGAGCCTTTCCCTGCTGAAAAGCCTCCAGGCCCTGGCTCCCACATTCTTTGTAACCGGAAACCACGAGTGGTCCCTTTCCGATGTCCAGTCGGTTTTGGAGGATATCCGCAGCACCGGCGTGACCGTTCTGGAAAATGAGGGCCTGTTTTTGCAGCGGAACGCGGCCCGCATCCTCCTGGGCGGCGTCCACGATCCCTGCGGCTTTCGGGACCAGCCGGACCCTCTGACCGTGGGCCAGACCCTGCGGAAGCAGGTGGGCGAGGAGACCTTTTTTCTCCTGCTGGCCCATCGGAATGAGACCGCGCCCTACTGGGCGGGCAGTCAGGCGGACCTGATCCTGACCGGCCACGCCCACGGCGGCCTGATCCGCCTCCCCCTGCTGGGGGGACTGGTCCCCAGACACGGACAGGCCGGCTACGACAGCGGCCTGTACCCCGCCGGGGAAAGTCAACTCTATGTGTCCCGTGGCCTGGGCGGCCGGGGCCTGCGGCTGTTCAACCGCCCGGAGGTGTCCCTGCTGATCCTGCGGAAATCGTAAACAATCGGTAAACAAACCCCCCGCGCCGTTGCAGGCATCTTTTCGGAGCGCTATAATATGGAAAGAAATTACGAGGTGATACCATGTTTCAACGAATCGGCGACAGTATCCGCCGCTTTATGTCCGGCCGCAACGGGGTGGATACCCT
>CABSAB010000150.1 GCA_902475515.1 uncultured Eubacteriales bacterium
TGGTAGCCCCGACCTCCATCTATTTCAACTCTGACTGCAACATCAACGGCCTTACCGTTGGCTATGATGTGGCGACATTTGCCGCGGGCGGCACGGCGACGTCCCTGCCTTATTATGCGGTGGATGGAGAGGTCCATTGCTCCCTGATCGAGGACGGCTACCGGGACTATCTCAAGGAGATGAACAAGTGGTACAATGAGGGCCTGTTCAATAAGAGCTTTGGCTCCATTGCCTATGACCCCATGGGCGGCGAGCTGGCAGAGCTTCAGGCAAACGGCACTGTGGGCGTCTGGTGCACCTCCGGCGAGGGCATCGGAAACATCACCCAGCCGGTTGCCTGCGTGCCCAACCTGACGCTGGAAGAGGGCGGTACGGACCATATCACCTCCACCTCGCTGGTCACCGATTCCACCAACACCTACATCACCGCCTGCTGCGAGGATGTGGAGACTGCCATGAAGTTCCTGGACTACCTGTACTCCGAGGACGGCATCTTGTTCTACAACTACGGCTTCGAGGGGGAGGACTTTACGCTGGACGAGAACAACACACCGCAGTTTACCGACGCGGTCATCCACAACGAGTACGGCGTAGACGTTCCCAATATGCTGCGCATCCGCCGGCCCTACACCCTTTGCTCCTCGCTGATGCTCCTGTACGCCACGGCGGAGTTTAACACGGACCTGAAGAATGAGGCATGGGAGGTCTGGACCTCCAACATGGACGGCGCGTACTATATCCCCTCCAATGTTTCCATGAACGCGGAGGAAACGGAGACATCCTCCTACTATGTGGCTGATATTGTCACGTATGCCTCGCAGATGATCCCCCAGTTTATTGCCGGTGACGCAAGTCTGGATGATTGGGATGCGTTTGTGGCGCGGCTCAAGGAAATGAATATTGAAAAGTGCATCGAGGCCGAGCAGTCCGCATATGACCGCTGCATGGCATAAACCCCGATATGCATAACATCTGGCCGCTGGTCTTACTCGATCAGCGGCCAGTTTAAAAAAGAAAGAAGGTATTTTATGACGTACTATCTCGGCATCTTTGCCACCCCCGGCGGAGACAAGCACCATCTGTTTTCTTTAGAAAACGGAGGCGGTACCATCACCAACAGCATGGGCCCGGTGACCCTGGAGGGCTTTACCGAAACCGCCAATGGTTTCTCCGCCGATATGCCTGCCGGGCCCGGAAAGCACCACTTTGAAGCCACCTATACCGAGGGCGGCATCCATGTGGTGGGAACTGTCATCATGGAGGGCAATCCCGTTGGGACCTATGAGGCGGATATGAAAAAGGTGGATTCGAACCAGCTGCCGGAGGACCCGGAGGGCCCCTCCGGTCCCCCGGATGGACCCGGCCCGGCTATCTCCGGGAACAAAGCGTAACTGGAATATCCGCACAAAAAATGCCCCGGTCAGCCTGCATGGCTGACCGGGGCTGTACATCTATTTGGGAATGCCCTGGGCGGAGCGGTATGCGCCCGGCGTGGTGCCCTCCAGCTTTTTGAATACCCGCATAAACACCCAGCGGTTGGAAAAGCCCACCGCGGTGGCGACGTCATCAATGGTGGCGCAGGTATTTCGCAGGGCGGCCTTGGCCGCGTCGATGCGGAGCTTATGGATATAGTCCACCAGGCCGATCCCCATATCCGCCTTGAATATCCGGGAGAGATAGGAGGCACTGATTCGGAACTGCTCCGCAATGGAGGTGGCGCACAGGGAGGAATCTTCGTAGTTTTCCCGGATATACTGCTCGATCTGGGGCATTTTCCGGTTGCGGGAATTGGGGGGCGTGTAGAGCTGGTCCTCCAGCGTGGCCAGAATATCATAGGCCGTGTCCCGAAGCTGCTGAAAGGTCCCGGCCCGGCTGAGTTCCCGCAGAAGCAGAGAAAACTTGCTATCCTGAGTGGGCTCCGCGACGATCCCCTCCAGGGCGGCACTCAGCACCAGCTCCATCCGGGAGAAAACCGCCGCCCGGTCCTGCTCCAAAGACCGTCCCTGGAGGGTATTGGTCGCCAGGATCTGATCCAGGGTCGTGGCCGCGTCAAAAAAGCTCCGCTGCTGGATGCGCTGCCAGAAGAGCTGCTCCAAAACATAAAGCTGCTTTTGATCCTGCGGGGCCGGAAGTCCGGGGGACGCCGCACAAACGGTTTCGCCGGTTTTTCGGTGCTCTGAGGCGGAGCGTGCCGAACGGTAGAGGAGCCGCGGGCCGCTCTTCATGTCGGAGACTATGCTGATCGCGATGTGATCCAGCGCAACGGTCTGCCGCAGGGCGGAAACCTGATCCTCCAGTACGCTTTGCACCTGATGGCGAAGGGCTTCCCCGGCGCTTAAAGCATCTTCGCCCGTGGACAGGGAAACGTTCATCAGGCAAGCCACCACCCCGGAGATGGTAAAGAAAAACGGCTGTCCGAACGCACGGAGGATATCGGTGAGCACGCCGGAAATAGATTCTACCGGCGCGGTCTGCGGCATCGGCTCAACGGCCTCCCCGCCGAAGAACAGGATACACAGATACCAGGGGGCCAGAGGCAGAGGAAAAAACTGCTCCATATGGGAAAGAAGCTCCGGGCTCATTTGCTCGTCCAGCACTGCCCGCTCCATGGTGTGCTGGAGCAGACTGCGCTTGAGCCGCCGGTTTTCCACTTGCAAGGCTATGATTTCCTGCTGAAGTGCGGCAACATTTTGGGACTGGGACATTTATGAGCACCTGCCTTTTCTTTCATCGGTCCTATTATACAAAAGAATCCCCGCACAAAACTTCTAAAGTTTTTGAGCGATTTTGTTCAGATTAAACAAAACGATGCGCTCGGCCCGGTTGCTGTGGTTCAAAATTTGGCACACAGTGCAATTCTTCTCCCTTGCGGACTTTTCGGCCGTTCCATACAATTTGGTACAGAAATCCTTCCGCCATGGACAAAAAATATTGCTATTTCGAACGATTTTCGGTATACTGGAACCATCAAACCGCAAAAGGAGCGAGTGATATGAAACAGTCCTTTCCCGGCGTATTATCCCCCCTGGTGGTTCAGGGCGTGGTGCTGAAAAACCGGCTCTACGGCACCAAGGGACTGCCCCATTTTATGCAGGCCCAGGAGGAATTCCCCAGTGAGAACGTCATCCGGTACTATGCGGGCCTTGCCAAAAACGGCGCCGCCGTGGTCACGGTCAAAGGGATGGCAAAGCTGCGGGACCGCACCAAAATGAAGGGCGATTCCGCCCACATGACCATGTGGGACATCGACAATCCCGCCACCTTCAACGCCATGGCACAGATATCCGACATGATCCACTACTACGGCTCCAAGGCCTTCATCAACATCCAGCGGCTCCAGCCCGAGGGCGTAAACATCAGCGAGGTGACGCCGGAGCTGATGGGGCAGCTTGGCGCGCCCATGGGTATGGCGATGGGCCGGGAGATCACAAGAGATGAGATCAAGGCCATGATCGAGGAATGGGTGGAGACCTGCAAGCTCTATCAGGGCCTGGGCTATGACGGAGTGAACATCTACGCCAGCTATCAGGCGTCCATCCTGGCCAACGCCTTTTCGCCCCTGGTAAACCGCCGGACGGACGAATACGGCGGCTCTTTGGAAAACCGCTGCCGCTTAATTGAGGAACTTGCCCACGCCATCAAGGATGCCTGTGGGAAGAAATTCCTGGTGGAGCTGCAGTTCTCTGGGGAGGAGGGCATCCCCGGCGGCTATACCATCCACGACACCACCACCCTGCTGCGGCGGTGCGAGGGCTATGTGGACATCGTACATATCCGCGCCGTAAACGGCGACCTGGCCCACACCACGGGCCTCAACTCCACCGAGGAGGCGCCCATCACCCTTGCCTACTCCGAGGCCATCAAAAAGGCCGGCGTCAAGGTCATCACCGCCCCCAACGGCGGCTATCAGGACCCGAAGCTTCTGGAGCAGTGGATCCGGGAGGGCAAGCTGGACATGGCCGCCATGTGCCGCAGCTTTATCTGCGACTTTGACTACTACGATAAGATCGTGGAGGGACGGCCAGAGGATATCACCCCCTGTATCCGCTGCAACAACTGCCACGGCATCAACTTTGACGGCCCCTGGCATAGCTTTTGCTCCGTCAACCCGGAGGTGGGCATCCACAGCCGGAAGGACCTGTTGGCGCCTCCCGCCGTCCGGGTGAAAAAGGTGGCCGTCATCGGCGGCGGTCCGGCGGGCATGCGCGCGGCGCTGGTGCTGCGGCAGCGGGGACATCAGGTCACGCTGTTTGAAAAGAAGGGCGTTCTGGGCGGGCAGCTGATCCATGCGGACTACGCGTCCTTTAAGTGGCCGCTGAAAAAGTACAAGGACTGGCTGATCATGCAGCTGGAAAAGCAGCAGGTCACGGTAAAGCTGAACTGCGCGCCCACCCCCGAGGAAATTTCCGCCGGGGAATTTGACGCGGTGATCGCCGCCACGGGCGCCATCCCCAGGAAACCCGGCATCCCCGGAGACGATGCCCCGGAAATCTTTACTCCCATTGACGTATTCGGCCATGAAAAGCAGCTGGGACGGCGTGTGGTCGTTGTGGGCGGCAGCGAGACCGGCGTGGAAACGGCCCTGTATCTCTGCGAGCACGGCCACGAGGTCACGGTGCTGAGCCGCCAGAAAAACCTGGCCTCCGACGCCAACCAGATCCACTACATCTCCAGTCTTAGGACCTATTACTCCCAGCAGGAGAATTTCAGCTACGGGGTCAATGCCGCCACCACAGAGGTGGCACCCGACCATGTGACCTTCACGGTGAAAAACCCGCCGGCCCCG
>CABSAB010000151.1 GCA_902475515.1 uncultured Eubacteriales bacterium
CCTATCAATACCCGCCCATGAGCATGCTGGCTGAGGCCATGGAGAGTAAGGACGACAACACCGAGGAGATGCGAACCAATGTCCGGCGGCTGGAGGAGACCCTCATGAGCTTCGGCGTGGACATCACCATCAGCAATGTTGTCCGGGGGCCCGCTGTGACCCGTTACGAGATGGAATTGAAGCCCGGCGTGAAAATGAGCAAGATCACCTCGCTGCATGAGGATATTGCCCTGTCCCTGGGCGTTACAGGTGTCCATGTGGCGGCGGTGCCGGGGAAGAGCTCCACCATCGGCATCGAGGTACCCAACAGCATCGTCACCAGTGTGCCCATCAAGGAGGTCCTGAGCTCCAAGGAGTTCAAGACCCATAAATCTGAGTTGGCCTTTGCGGCGGGCAAGGATATCAGCGGCAACTACATTATCGGAGATATCGCCAAGATGCCGCATTTGCTGATTGCCGGTACCACGGGTTCCGGTAAGTCTGTGTGTATGAACAGCATCATCGTATCGCTTCTGTACCGGGACAGCCCGGAGGAGTGCCGGCTTATTATGATCGACCCCAAGGTGGTGGAGCTGAGCATTTACAATGGCATTCCCCACCTGCTGATTCCTGTGGTCACCGATCCGAAGAAGGCCGCAGGCGCCCTCCAGTGGGCCGTAACAGAGATGGAGCGCCGTTATCGGAAGTTTGAGGACGCCAAGGTTCGGGACCTGGCGGGCTACAATAAAAAGGCAGCCGGAGATAATGATTTGGAGACCATGCCGCGGATCGTTGTGATCATTGACGAGCTGGCGGACCTGATGATGGCGGCAGCCAAGGAGGTGGAGACCTCCATTGCGCGCCTTGCGGCCAAGGCACGTGCGGCGGGTATGCACCTGGTCATCGCCACCCAGCGGCCCTCGGCGGACGTCATCACCGGCGTCATTAAAGCCAACATTCCCTCCCGGATCGCTTTTGCGGTGTCCTCCGCCATGGAGAGCAACATCATCATGGGTACCCGCGGCGCGGAGAAGTTGGTGGGTAAGGGTGATATGTTCTATGCCCCCCAGGGAACGGACAAGCCCCGGCGGGTCCAGGGCTGCTATATCAGCGACGAAGAAGTGGAGGAGGTCGCTGAGTTTGTGAAAAATTCCTCGGAAGCGGAGTATTCCGAGGAAATCCTCCAGGAGATCGAGCAGAATGCCTCCGGCGCCGGAAAGCCTGAGACAGACAGCATGCAATCGTCTGTGGACAGCGGCGATGGTGACGAGCTGTTGCCGGATGCGGTGGAGGTCATTCTGGACACCAAGCAGGCGTCGGTATCCATGCTCCAGCGGCGGCTGAAGCTGGGCTATGCCCATGCGGCCCGGATCGTGGACGAGATGGAGGAGAAGGGCATAGTGGGACCCTTTGAAGGCTCCAAGCCCCGGCAGCTGCTGATCACCCGGGAACAATGGGATACCATGGTGGGCATTAACCCCAAGGCCCACGCCCCGGAGGAAGCGGGCGGAGAGGCCATGGAGGATGAACCGCCCTTTGACGAGGATGAATGACCCATGAAACGTGTTTTACTGCTCTCCACAGGAGGGACCATTGCCTCCCGGCCCGGCGCGGACGGTTTAGAGCCGGGGATCTCCGGTGAGGAGCTGATCTCCGGGCTGGGAGACCTTCAGGGAAAATTTGAGGTCCATGTGCAGCAGCTTTTGAACTTGGATTCCTCCAATATCCAGGCGGAGGAATGGCGGCTCATGGCAAGAAGCGTCTATGAGAATATTGGTGCCTATGACGGCATTATCATTACCCACGGCACGGATACCATGGCCTATTCTGCCTCGATGCTGAGCTTTATGCTGCCGGGCCTGACGAAGCCCGTGGTGTTTACGGGCTCTCAGATCCCCATGGACAATATGCTCACCGATGCCCGGAACAATCTGTTCTGCGCTTTGGCGGCGGTGGATGCGGACATTCAGGGGGTCAGCGTGGCATTTAACCGGCGCATTATTCGCGGATGCCGGGCGGTGAAGGTCAGCACCATGGGGTTTGACGCCTTTGAGAGCGTGAATGCCCAGTACCTGGGTGAGGTCTTTGCGGACGGGCTGCGGGTGTATGACCGGCAGGCGGGCCGTGGACCGTTTCGGCTGATGGACCGGCTTTCTACCGATGTATTTCTGCTGAAATTGATTCCAAACACCAATCCGCTCCTCTTTGACCATTTACAGGATATTGGCTACCGGGGCGTGGTGCTGGAGACCTTCGGGGCCGGTGGCATGCACTTCCACCGGCGGGATCTGCTGGAAAAGCTCCGGATGCTGGAGCGCCAGGGGATCGTGATTGTGGCATGCAGCCAGTGCCTGTATGAGCCCAGTGACTTGACCATCTACGAGGTGGGGCGGAAGCTGCTGGAGACCGGTGTGATCTCCGCGGGGGATATGACCACAGAGGCGGCGGTTACCAAGCTTATGTGGGCCCTGGGGCAGACGTCTGATCCGGATGAGGTGCGTAAAATATTTACCCAAAACCTGGTTGGGGAGCTTAGCTGACCTTTGGGAAAATGTGCAAAAAGCCCCCACGGCAGTCTTTGCCGTGGGGGCGATTTTCATGTAAATGAAGCCGGAGAGTTCCGACAATTATGTAAAGGAGAAAAAGTGTTTCGGTTAAAAGATCAGTTTGATGGTTCGCCTCCGTTCTTCGGGAGGGCGGGGCTGTCAGCACATCCGGGAATATTTCCCCGGCGATCAGGCACCCGGCCTCCGTTTTGATGGTTTTAGTATAATGGGGAATTATGAACGGGGCATGAACGAAGGAAAAACAATCTTTGAATGTTAAAAAGCGGCAAGGGCCTCCGGTGAAAGCAGCGTGATGATTCCGTAGCCGGTCTTCAGATAGCCCTTTTGAGCAAACTCACCGAGAATGCGGCTCACGGTCACCCGGCTGACCCCCAGAGCAGTAGCTAATTCCTCGTGGGTTACATGAATCCCGGAGGAGGCGGAAGGATGGTTCAGCAAGAGCCGGGCCAGTCGCACGTCTGCCTTTTGAAAGCTCATGGTATCCACATGGCCGCTGAGGAGCCGAACGGTCCGGGCCAGGTAGGAAATCATGGCAGAGGCCAGTTCCGGATGGGCACGGAACAGAGCATCCACCGTTTGACGGTTCAGCTTTATAATACGGCAGTCCGTTTGTGCGGTGGCGGAGGACACGCGGGGCATCTCATCAAAAAAGGATGCTTCGCCAAAGATGCTTCCGGCGCGGTAAACGGTCAGAAGCTTTTCCTCCCCTTGGTCAGAGAAAATGGCAGTGCGGACCACACCCTCCCTGAGGCAGTAGAGGAAATCTGCCCGCTGGCCCTGAAGGTAGATCATCTGGCCCTTTTTATAGATGGTCTCCGGCCCGGCGGAGAAAAATGGCTGGAACAGCGCAGCGGGGAGCCCAGTGTTGGGCGCAGAAAAGCTGTCATAGTACATTGCAATCACCTGCGAATCAAATCTTTTTCTAAGATTGTAGCATACTTTACATTCTTTCTGCAAGACCTGTGTCATAATGAAAGAAAAAACGGGAGGGATCTCTATGGGAATGACCATGACACAAAAAATTTTGGCGGCCCATGCAGGCAAAGCCTCTGTGGCTGCCGGGGAACTCATTGAAGCAAAGCTGGATCTGGTGCTTGGAAATGACGTGACAACCCCGGTGGCCATCACGGAGTTTGAAAACGCCGGATTCACCAAGGTCTTTGACAAGGACAAAATCGCCATTGTGCTGGACCATTTCACGCCATGTAAGGATATCAACGCAGCGAAGCTTTCCATGCAGGCCCGGACCTTTGCGAAAAAGCACAATATCACGAATTTCTTCGATGTGGGCACCATGGGCATTGAACATGCCTTGCTGCCGGAGAAGGGGCTCATTGCGGCAGGCGAGTGCTGCATCGGCGCCGATTCCCACACCTGTACTTACGGCGCATTGGGCGCGTTTTCCACGGGCATCGGCTCCACGGATATGTGTGCCGGCATGGCCTCGGGGCGGGCCTGGTTCAAGGTGCCCTCCGCCATCCAGTTTTATTTGACGGGGAACTTGCAGCCCTGGGTCTCCGGCAAGGATGTGATTCTGCACATTATCGGGATGATCGGCGTGGACGGCGCGCTGTATAAATCCATGGAGTTTGCAGGTCCCGGTGTAGCGGCGCTTTCTATGGATGACCGGTTTACCATTGCCAATATGGCCATTGAGGCCGGTGCGAAAAACGGTATTTTTCCGGTAGATGAGAAGACCGTGGAATATATGACCGGACGGGTCAGCCGCCCCTGGACGGCCTATGAAGCCGATGCGGATGCGGTGTATGAGCAGGTCATTGAGATCGATCTGTCTAAAATCGAACCCACGGTTTCGCTCCCGCATCTGCCCAGCAACACCAAGACCGTAAAAGAGGTCTCCGGCATGGAGATCCAGCAGTGTGTCATCGGTTCCTGCACCAACGGGCGCATTTCCGATCTGCGGATCGCTGCCAAGGTGCTGGAAGGGAAGAAAATCGCGGACCATGTGCGGGCGATCGTGATCCCCGCTACCCAGGAGGTTTATATGCAGGCTCTGAAGGAGGGCTTAGTGGAGACCTTCATCTCCGCCGGAGCCGTGGTGTCCACGCCCACCTGTGGTCCCTGCCTGGGCGGACATATGGGTGTTCTCTACGAGGGAGAGCGGGCCATTTCCACCACCAACCGGAATTTTGTGGGCCGTATGGGCCATGTGAAGAGCGAGGTCGTGCTGGCCTCTCCGGCGGTGGCAGCGGCATCCGCAGTCAAGGGCACCATCTG
>CABSAB010000152.1 GCA_902475515.1 uncultured Eubacteriales bacterium
TTTCGCCGCGACGGCCATGATCGGCAAGGGGGAACGGAACCAGGCTGTGGTGGACGCCATTGTGCGAAACCACGCGGCATATTTCTGCGCCGTGGGCGGCGCGGGGGCGCTGATCGCCTGCTGCATTAAGGAGGCGGAGGAGATCGCCTTTCATGACCTGGGGTGCGAATCCGTGAAGCGGTTCACCATTGAAAATTTGCCGGTATTTACTGCCATCGACTGCGGGGGAAACAGCATTTTTACCCTGGGCAAGGCGGAATACCGCAAATAAAACACGACTGAAACAGAGGAAAAAGGAGTACACTATGAATCCATTCGTTATTATCACGGACTCCGGCGCAGATCTGCCGGAAAGCTACCGCAAGGCGCACGGCATTCCGGTGCTGCCTCTGCCGGTGACATTGGAGGGCGTCACCTACGACACCATGGACGTAAAGGAGTTTTATCAGAAGCTTCGGAACGGCGCTATGCCCACCACCTCGGCGGCCAATCTGGAGGACTGTATGAACTGCTACCGGACTCAGCTCTCCCAGGGGCAGGATGTGCTGTATGTGGCATTCTCCTCGGGCCTTTCCAGCACGGCAGGCACGGCGAAGCTGGCGGCAGAGCAGATCAAGGAGGAGTTCCCGGAGCGGACTGTGCTGGTGGTGGACTCCCTGTGCGCCTCCCTGGGCCACGGGCTGCTGGTGCATCACGCAGTCAAGATGCGGGATCAGGGGCTGCCGCTCCAGGAGACCGCCGACAAGCTGGAGGAAATGAAGCTCCATATTGTACATAACTTCACGGTGGACGACCTGAACCACCTGCACCGGGGTGGACGGGTCAGCAAGGCCACGGCCGTCGTGGGGACCTTAGTCGGCATCAAGCCGGTACTCCATGTGGACGATGCGGGTCACCTCACCGCCGTGGGCAAGGCCCGGGGCCGGAAGGCATCCATCAGTGCCCTGGTGGAGCGCATGGAAAAGCAGATCGTGGGCTTTGATAACCATGAGGTCTTCATCTCCCACGGCGACTGCATGGAGGACGCAGAGTATCTGGCAGGACTGGTTCGGGAGAAATTCGGCATTCAGGATATCCTGATCAACGACATCGGCCCCACCATCGGCACCCATTCGGGGCCGGGGACGCTGGCGCTGTTCTTCCTGGGAAGCCCCAGGTAACCGGACATGATCCCACAGGAAAGGAGGGGACCGGCATGAGTGCCTGGAATTCTGCAAAGTACTACGCAAAACGGCTGGGAGACTATCACATCTCCACCTATGCCGCCAGCGCGTCGTTCTTCATTATGACGGCGATCCTTCCGCTGCTGATGCTGATTCTTTCCATCATCGGCTTCACCCCCCTGAGCACAGAGGATTTTATTAATACGCTGCTGCTGATCGTGCCGTGGTCCCTGCGGCCCCTGGTGACCTATCTGGCGGAGAGCCTCATGACGGCTTCGGCAACGGCCCTGTCTGTTTCCCTGGTGACGACCCTGTGGACCGCCTCCAAGAGCATGCTGGGGCTGCTGGACGGCCTCAACGCCATTGCCGATGTGAACGACACCCGGAACTTTATCTTCAAGCGGATCATCTGCATGGGGTACATTCTGGTGCTGATCCTGGGACTGGTGGTGAATCTGGGCCTGCGGGTCTTTGGACACCACATTCTGGAGCTGCTGGAGCAGACGGCGCCGGGTCTGGCGCAGATCTTCTCCTCGCTGATGCAGCTGCGTGGGGTGACGCTGTTTGCGGTGCTGGCACTGGTCTTTCTGCTGATCTACACGTTCTTCCCCAACAAGAAGATGAAGGTGCTGCGGCAGATCCCCGGGGCGATGTTCACATCCCTTGCATGGCTGCTGTTCTCCTCACTGTTTTCGATTTATGTAAACCAAGCCGCCACCTCCTCCCTCTACGGGAGCCTGACCACGGTGATTCTGGCCATGCTGTGGCTGTATTTCTGCATGTATCTGGTTTTCATCGGGGCGGTGCTGAACAACTTCTGGCCGGACCTGCTGCGGTGGGGGTTCCGGAAGTGGAAGGGCTTCCGGATGAAGCATCCGGCAAAGTCTCAGGCGCAAACCACGGACCCGGGGCACACATCCCCAGATCCCCAGGCATAAAAAGATAAAAACACCCCAGCTGCGGGACAGTTCGTCTCACAGCTGGGGTCGATTTTTTTAGATCACTCGGCGGAGATCAGGTAGTAATACACAGGCTGGCCGCCGGAGAGCAGGGTGATCTCCGCATCGGGGCACACCTCCGAGAAGAGGCTCTCAGCCTTCTTTGCGGCATCCTCATCGATATCTTCACCGTAGAAGATGGTGATAAATTCGCTGTCCAGTTCCTTGGCCTTTTCCGCCAGGCCACGGAGGAGGGTCTCGATATTCTGATCGTTGCCGTAGAGGGCGCCGCCGCACAGGGCCAGATAATCCCCGGCGGAGATGGCCTGTCCGTCAAAGTCGGAATTCCGTGCGGCATAGGTGATCTGCATGGTGGTGACGCCCTGGATGGCCTCGGTCATGGCAGATACATTGTCCTCCACCCCGGCGGAGGGGTCCAGGTTCAGCATGGCGGTGATGCCCTGGGGCACGGTGGCGGTGGGAATCACCTCCACCCGCTTGTCGGAAAGGGGCTTGCACTGCTCCGCCGCCATGAAAATGTTCTTATTATTGGGAAGCACGATGACATTCTCAGCGGGGGTGGCGTCGATCATCTTGAGGATATCCTCGGTGGAGGGGTTCATGGTCTGGCCGCCGGAAACAATATGGTCCACGCCCAAATCCTTGAACATGGCGGCAATGCCGTCGCCGGCACAGATGGCCACCACGCCGTATTTGTTCTCCGGAGGTGCGATCTTCCGGGCGCCGTCATTGGGGGTCCAGGCCTCGGCGTTCTCCAGCTCCTCCTCGATTTTCTCCAGATCGTCGGTACTCATAGCAGTCTTTCCGGCGGCGATATCCTCGCACTGGGTGCGCATATTCTCGATCTTGGCCAGCTCCAGGGTGCCGTACTTGGCGGCCTCGGTGAGGGCCTGGCCGGGGATATCCGTATGCACATGGACCTTAAAGACCTCGTCATCCTCGCCAATAACCAGGCTGTCACCGATGGAATCCAGGTATTTACCGAACTCGTTTACATCGCAGTTCTCGTTCTTCCGGACGATGAAAACGGTGTCATAGGTAAAGGTGAAGTTGGACATGTCCATCACGACCGGCTGCTCCTCCACGGGAGCGGCATTCTCATCGGCTATGATGGGCGTGCCCAGCATGGCAGACTTCATGGCCTCCAGGATCAGCACGAAGCCCTTGCCGCCGGCATCCACCACACCGGCCTTTTTGAGGACCGGGTTCTGGTTGACGGTCTCCTCCAGGGCGGCCCGGGCACTGACGATGGCCACATCCAGGATATTCTCGATGGAGGTGGTCTCGGCGGTGGCCTCGGTGGCCGTCTCGGCGGACACACGGGAGACTGTGAGGATGGTGCCCTCGGTGGGCTTCATGACAGCCTTATAGGCGGCCTCCACGCCCATGGTGAGGGCGGCGGCGAAGTCCACGCCGTCGGCGGTGGTCTTATCCTTCATATACTTGGAAAAGCCGCGGAACAGCAGGGACGTAATCACGCCGGAATTGCCCCGGGCGCCCCGCAGGAGGGCCGACGCGGCAATGTCGGCACAGCGGCCCACGGAGACATCCGCCGGGGTCTTCTTCAGTTCCTTGGCGGCGGTGCCCAGGGTCAGGGCCATATTGGTTCCCGTATCGCCGTCAGGCACGGGGAATACGTTCAAATCGTTGATGGTCTGCTTGTGAATATCGACCAATGCGGCCGCGCTGATGAGCATTTCGCTGAGCTCCGCGCCGCTGATGAATTCTTTCAAATGTGTTGCACCTCCGGGATGAGCTTTCTTCTCACCGTTCATACTGGTATGATCAGTCCACACTGATGGAGTCAATGAAGACATTGACCGTCCGCACCACGGCGCCGGTCATCTTGGTGACCACATAGGTGACCTCATTGATGATGGCAGGGCCTACGGCGGCAATATTGACGCCGTGGTCGATCATGATATGCAGATCGATGGAGACAGTATTATCCTCGTTGTACGTCACCAGCACGCCCTTGCCCATGGCCTCCCGGCGCAGAAGATGCACCAGGCCGTCGGTCATGGAGCGAACGGCCATGCCCTTGACGCCAAAGCAGGAGGAAGCGGCCATACCCGCAATATTGGTGAACACGTCGCTGCTGATGGTGACAACGCCGTTGTCAGTTGTAAGACGCATCATAAGGATGGACCTCCTTTTATTTCGGTTCCGATGCCCCTTCGGGCATTTGGTTTATTTTATTACATTTCTCAGAAAAGTACAAGAGGAAAATTGCAATTTCAGGGCAATTTCAAAGGTTTTTGCCTCATCAGGCCAGCATGGAAGGCTCCCAAGAACCGGGTTTTTCCAGTTCCAGCAGCTCGGCCACGGTGGCCGCCACATTGGCAAGCCCCCACTCCCCTGCCCCCAGGGCTGCATCCGCCCCAAAGACCACAAAGGGGACGGGGCTGAGGGAATGGGCGGTGCGGACCTGCAGCTCGCCCTTCTTATTCTTCTCCAGCATCACGTCGGCATTGCCGTGGTCCGCGGTGACCAGCAGAATATGGCCGGTCCGCTCCGCTGCCTCCATGATCCGGCCCAGCTGGGCGTCCAGGGCCTCCATGGAGGCGACCACGGCATCAAAATTGCCCGTGTGGCCCACCATATCGCCGTTGGGGAAATTGCACCGCA
>CABSAB010000153.1 GCA_902475515.1 uncultured Eubacteriales bacterium
AGATTGCTGTTGCGACGGATGAGGACGGTGACAAGGTGATCCTAATGGGGATCCCTGTGGCCTATTGCCTGGAAAGCGGCGGGGAGAGCCTGGCCCTGGTGGCATCTTTGCCTGCGGAGTATGTCAGCGACACCCTCTCCCTGGATGAGGATGACTCCATGATCTACTCCCATATCATCCGTAAGGACGGTACGTTTGTCATTCGCAGCGGCGGGGCCTACCGGCAGAACTATTTTGAACGGATCCGGGGCCTGTTTGAGGAGATGCACGCCGATGGCGCGGAAGCCTATGTGGAACAGATCCGTAACGCCATGGATACGGGAGAGAGCTATTCCACCGTGATGAAGATCGGTTCGGATTGGCGGCATTTGAACTGCACCAAGCTGGACTATTCCGAATGGTTCCTGATTTCCGTCATGCCCTACGGCGAGCTGAATGCCAAGGTGTCGAAGCTCAGCACCCAGTGGGCAGTTATGGCTCTGAGCGGCTGTGCAGTGATCCTAATCGTTCTGCTTTTGATCTTCTCCCGTTATTTCAGCCTCACCCGCCAGCAGATCTGGGAGCTGGAGGAAGCGCGGCAGGTGGCGGAGCGGGCCAACAAGGCCAAAGGCGAGTTCCTCTCTAACATGAGTCACGATATCCGTACCCCCATGAACGCCATTGTGGGTATGACTGCCATTGCCACAGCCAATATAGGCGACCAATATCAGGTCCAGAACTGCCTGAAGAAGATCGCTTTGTCCAGCAAGCACCTGCTGGGCCTCATCAACGACGTTCTGGATATGTCCAAGATCGAAAGCGGCAAGATGACGCTGAATATCAGCCGTGTGTCTCTGCCTGAGGTCATGGAGAGCATTGTCAGTATCGTTCAGCCTCAGGTGAAGGCGAAGAACCAGCAGTTCGACGTGTCCATCCACGATATTGCCCAGGAAAATGTCTGCTGCGACAGTGTCCGACTGAACCAGGTGATCTTGAACCTGCTTTCCAATGCCATCAAATTTACTCCAGAGGGCGGCAATATCCATGTGGCCCTATATGAGGAGACATCGCCCCGGGGCGCGGATTATGTCCGTATTCATCTGCAGGTGAAGGACAGCGGTATCGGCATGACCAAGGAATTTCAGGAGAAGATTTTTGATTCCTTTACCCGGGAGGATAACACCCGTGTGAACCGCACCGAGGGAACGGGCCTGGGTATGGCCATCACCAAGTATATCGTGGATGCGATGGAGGGTACCATTGAGCTTGACAGCACCCCCGGCGAGGGCACCGAGTTCCGGATCACGCTGGATATGGAAAAGGCTGTGGACAAAGAGGTGGATATGATCCTGCCGGCATGGAAGATGCTGGTGGTGGACGACGATCAGCTTCTGTGCGAAAGCGCGGCCCGGGCGCTGAAGGATATCGGCGTTCAGGCGGAGTGGACCCTGGACGGCGAGACCGCCCTGGAGATGGTTGCGAAGCGCCATGCCGTGGGGGATGACTACCAAATTATTCTGCTGGACTGGAAGCTGCCTGGCATCAACGGCATTGAGACCGCCCGGCGCATCCGCAAGGAACTCAGCAATGACGTTTCCATCCTGCTGATCTCGGCCTACGACTGGAGCGAAATCGAGGACGACGCCCGCAGTGCCGGTGTTAACGGCTTCATCTCTAAGCCCCTGTTTAAGTCCACGCTGTTCTATGGACTTCGGCCCTTTATGGAGGGGGCAGTCCAGCCTGAGGCTGTTGTGGAGGAGAAGATCACCTTTGAGGGCCGGCATATCCTTTTGGCGGAGGACAATGAGCTCAACTGGGAGATCGCCAGTGAGCTGCTTTCCGAATTGGGCCTGGAGCTGGATTGGGCGGAAAACGGAAAGATATGCCTGGAGAAATTCCAGTCGCAGCCTGAGGGCTATTATGACGCGATTCTGATGGATATCCGGATGCCCGTTATGACCGGCTATGAGGCAACTGAGGCCATCCGCGGCCTGTCCCGGCCGGACGCAAAGGATATCCCCATCATTGCGATGACCGCCGATGCTTTCTCGGAGGATATCAAGCGGTGCCTGGAGCACGGCATGAATGCCCATGTGGCCAAGCCCATTGATGTACAGGAGGTTGCCCGCCTGCTGCGGAAATACATAAAGTGACGGCAAAAAACCGCCCCGGTCCATTGGACCGGGGCGGTTTTGCTTCGTTTATAAGATCTTTCCGATGCTCTCAAGCAGCAGCGGGACGTCAAAGGGCTTTGTCAGGTGTGCATTCATGCCGCTTTCCCGGGAGGTGCGGATATCGCTCTCGAAGGCATTAGCCGACAAGGCGATAATGGGGACCTCCGAAAGCACCGGATCATCCAGCGCGCGAATGGCCCTGGCGGCATCCCAGCCGTTCATCACGGGCATTTGGATGTCCATGAGCACCAGCCCGTATTCTCCGGGCTTGGAATCCCGAATACATGCAAAGGCCTCTTTTCCGTTTTTTGCGGTTTCAATTTGAAGCCCCAGGTCCTGGAGCATTTCTGTCTCGATCTCTAAATTGATCTCGTTGTCTTCCACCAGCAGAATCTTCTGATGCAGCAGCCGGGAGAAGAGATTTGCGGAGGATGCGTCTGCCGGGTTCTCCGATCCCGGCGCCTCGACCCGAAGGGGCAGGGTCACGGTGAAAGTGCTGCCTTTTCCCGTGGCGCTGTCCGCATGGATGGTCCCGCCCATTTTCTCCACGATGCGCTTGGTGATTGTGAGGCCCAGGCCGGACCCGTGGATTCCGCTGGAGGTGGTGTTTTTCTCCCGTTCAAAGGGTTCATAGATGTGGGCCAGGAACTCCGGCCCGATGCCGATGCCGGAATCTTGTACCTTAAATTCATAGATGGCCTGCTGGTTTTTCGGATCCGGCTTTTCCAGTGCGGAAATGATCACGCTGCCGCCGGAATTGGTATAGGTGATGGCGTTGCGCACAAGGTTTTCCAGCAGCTGTTTGAGCCGAGCCACATCGCTGAAGACCCGGGAATGGGTCAGGGCAGGGAGCTCCAGGGTCAGGGAAATGCCCTTTTCCTGTGCCGCCGGAAGCAGTGCTTCGTGGATATCCCGGAGGATGTCCGGGAGGCTGCATTCCGTTTCAGCCAGCTGAAAATCATTGGACTCTGTCCAGGACAGCTCCAGGACCTTGTTGATGAGGTCCAGCAGCTGATGGCCGGCGGTTTCGATCTTTTCCAGATACTGTTCCACCGCCGGCGCCTCCTGCAGGTTCTTTTTCGCCAGGGAGGTAAATCCGAAGATGGCGTTGAGAGGCGTTCGCATATCGTGGCTCATGTTGGACAGGAATGTGTTTTTTGCAATGATGGCCAGATTGGCGCTGTGCAAGGCGTCCTCCAGCATCTGCGTTTGCTCAATCTCCTGCCGAAGTTCCTCGTCCACCCGGCGGTAGCCCAGGATAAGCTGCGAGATGTGAACGGGATCGCCTACATTGACGATGCGCAGCTGCAGATACTGAACCTCCTGGGCGGGCTGTACGCGATAATTAATAAAATAGGATTTGTTGTCGGCAAGCTTTTCGCGGATTTGTTCCGGTGAGGTGGCCTTGATCAGCAGTGCCTGGTCTTCGGGATGCACCCAGTCCTGAACATAGGTTTCGGTGAACCAGTCAAAGCTGCGTGTCTGCAGCTTTTTTTCAAACAGCTGCTCCGCCCGGGCATTCAGCCGGTAGGGAAAGATCGTATTGGCGTCCAGGTCCGCATAGAGGATGGCCTCATAGTTCATGCTGAGCCCTTCGATGACCTCCAGCCGGCGCAGATGCTCCTGGTTGATGAGTGTCCGCTCCCGGTCATGTTCCTGGATCAGCTGCTGGAGCTCTTGGTCCTTCTGACGGCTCTCCTGAATGAGCACGGATTTTTCCGCCTGCTGGCGGCGCAGCTTTTCCGTGGCGTCGGCAATGAATACATAGAAGAAATCCCCAGCCCGGTCTGTATGGATAAAATGTCCGTAGTCTTCGATCCACCGGACCTGGCCGTCTTTCCGGATAATGCGGTATTCCACATAGTCCAGGTCATACTGGCTGCTGGCCACCTGCTCCTCGATGCTCTGCTCCACAGGCTCCAGGTCATCGGGGTGTACCATCCCGCGGAAGGAGTTGCCCGTCAATTCCCGGAACTCCTTGAGGGTTTCGCACTGGAAAATGCGCAGCAGCGCCTGGTTGGCATAGATCAGCTCCTCTGAGCCGCCGGCCCGGTAGATGAAAAAGCCGCCGGGCATCTCGTCCATGAACTGCATGATCTCCTGGGAAATCCAGAGGTGATCGGCATCCGGAAGCGAGGCGGCGTGCCGGCCTCCGCTGTGGAGCGGAAGTTCCGGTCCGCTGCTGTCAAGCTCCAGGACGGGGAGCAGATTCAAGAAATACTCGATCAGCTTATAATTTTGTTCTTGTTTGTCCGTCATAAGCGTCCACCCAACCTTTTCACTATTTTAGCATAAAAAAGTGACCTTGTCATTAATTATTGCAAAAAAATCCATGTTTTTTCCGTAAAATGTAAAAAATCTTGCCCGGTGGCGAGGAAAATCTAGGGCTTTTCATTTGGAAAAGTTTATGCTATACTTTAAAGAAAGAAGGCAGGCGGGGATGGGTGCGTTCGGGATGGATCGGCGTCCGGAACACTCGGTGCCTGACTGCCGAAAAACTATGGTAAAGGGAGAAGCAGCATGACAAATCGATGCCGGATCATCAGCCTATTGCTTGTGCTGCTGATGCTGTGTGGATGCGGCGGGCCGGAGGGAA
>CABSAB010000154.1 GCA_902475515.1 uncultured Eubacteriales bacterium
TTATGAAGAAGCTGTTTAAGAATATCGCCAAGTCCGCCAAGTCCGCCGCCATCAACTGCCAGACCTCCCTCGCCGCCTTCCACCGCCGCGCCGTCTGCGGCAACGCCGGCGAGGGCTATATCGATACCGCCGTCAAAGTGCTGATCGCCGTCGTTCTGGGCGCCCTGGTGCTGGCCGGCCTGTACGCGGTCCTGAATGATACTGTCATGCCTACTGTAACGGAGCGTATTCAGGAGATGTTCGACTACGCCGGCTGATGCACTGGGCGCAGGCGCTGGTCTTCTGCGGCTGCCTGATGGGCGCTTCGATCTATGATGTCCGACACCGCCTGGTGGATGACCGGGTCTGTGTGGCGCTCGTGCTGGCGGGGCTGATCACCATCAGCCCCGCCTCCTTTTTGGGGGCGCTTGCGGGAGGGCTGCCCTTCTATCTGGGGGCGGGCTTCGGGAAAAACGGGGCCGGGGATACGGTGCTTGCGGCGTCAGCGGGGTTTGTGCTGGGCCTTTCCCGCACTCTCGCGGGGCTTACGCTGTTCGCCTTTTGCTACGCCCTGTTTGTGCTGGGAAAAAGTCTTGTTCTGAAGCTCTCCCACCGCCCCACCCGGTTCACCTGCCCACTGGTCCCGTTCATTGCCGCAGGATTCATTCCCGCATATTTCTTATAAGGAGGCTTATATGAAGATTTTCCGTAACCGCACCGTGATCGGTGTGCTGTGTATCCTCCTGGCGCTCGTCATCTGCTTCGGGGTGACGCCCCTGTTCAGCCGCAGCGCCAGCGAGAAGGCTGAGATCGTCCGCGTCACCGCCGACATCAAGGAGGGCGACGAGATCACCGCTGAGATGGTACAGACTGTGGAGGTGGGCGCCTATAACCTGCCGTCCGGCATCATGACAGAAAAAGACGAGGTCGTCGGCAAGTATGCCACCGCCGACCTGAAGGTGGGCGATTACATTCTGGCCAGCAAGCTCTCCAACGAGCCTGCCGCTGAAAATGCCTATCTCTACAATCTGGACGGCACCAAACAGGCCATCTCTGTCACCATCAAGAGCTTTGCCACCGGCCTTTCCGGCAAACTGGAGAGCGGCGATATCGTTTCCGTCCTCGTGGCCGACTATCAGGGCATGGGCGAAACCGTGATCCCGCCCGAGCTGCAGTATGTTGAAGTCATTTCCGTTACCGCTTCCTCCGGCTATGACGCCAACACCGGCGAGGCGGTTGAGGATGAGAAAGAGCTGCCCTCCACCGTCACCCTGCTGGTGACCACCGAGCAGGCCAAGGTGCTGGCGGGGCTGGAGCAGGAAAGCGAGCTGCATCTGGCGCTGGTTTATCGTGGGACCGCCGAGAACGCTTCCGCATTCATCGAGGCGCAGGACGCTCTGATCGAGGAGCTGTACGCCGAGCCGGAAGCCGAGGAGACTGCCGAGACAACTGAGAATACCGAAACCGGGGAAAGCGAGGGTGCCGATTCTGCCGCAGAGAGCGAGGCGGCTGCGGAATGAACTTCATGAAAGGAAGCCTGTTTCACCGCAGCACAGAGCCGGAGGAGGTTGAAATCATCGAAGAATCCGGCGGCGGAGTCCTTGCCGTCTGGGGAAGCCCCGGCTGCGGCAAGACCGTGACCGCGGTGAAGATCGCAAAGCATCTGGCGTCCCAGAAAAAGAATGTGGCGCTGCTGCTCTGCGATATGACCGCCCCCATGATGCCCTGCATCTGCCCGCCCTCTGAGCTGGAGTGCGACAAATCCCTGGGCAGCATCTTCGCCGCCCAGCGAATCTCCGTGAATCTCATCAAGCACAACCTGACCACCCACAAGAAGCTGTCCTACCTGACCATGCTGGGGCTGCGCAAGGGGGAAAACGAGTATACCTACGCAGCCTGCACCAAGCAGCAGGCGGAGGAGCTCATCCGCGGCCTGCGTGAGATCGCCCCCTATGTGGTCATCGACTGCTCCAGCTATATCGCCAATGACATCCTCTCCGCCGTGGCGCTCATGGAGGCCGACAGCGTCCTCCGGCTGGCCAACTGCGATCTGAAGTCCATCGGCTACCTGTCCAGCCAGCTCCCGCTCCTCCGGGAACTGCACTGGGACGAGGACAAGCAGTATAAAGCCGCGTCCAATATCAAGCCTCTGCAGGCTGCCGACCGCATCGGTCAGGTACTTGGGAGCGTTGCCTTCCAACTCCCTCACTCACAGGAACTGGAGGAGCAGTATCTGGAGGGAACGCTCCTGAATGATCTCTCCATGAAAGACAGCAAGGCGTTCCGCCGGGAGATCGAGAAAATCTGCAAGGAGGTGTTCTGATGCTTGGCGACAAGAGAAGCAATTCCATATTTGCCGCGCCCCCGGCCGCCGCCCCGGCGGAGGCCAAGCCGGAGCAGGCCGAGGTGCATGACATCTCCTTCGAGGAAAATACCGGAAGGACTATTTTTGCGGAAACCAAGGTCGCCCCCAAGGCGAGCGATGTCTTCTTCGCTCCCCAGGCCGAGGGGATGCCTTTCGCGGAGGTTCTCACTCAGGTACAGTCCTACCTCTCCGGTACCTATGCCACCCTGATCACAGAGAGCGGCAACGAGGCCAAGGAGCAGATGAAGCGCCGGATCGCCCGCTATTTGCAGGACAATCGCATGGCGGTGGACGGCATGAGCCAGAGCGAGCTGGTGGATGCCCTTTATACGGAGATGGCCGAGTATGGGTTTCTGACCAAGTACATCTTCGCCGACGGCATCGAGGAGATCGATATCAATTCCTGGCGCGACATTGAGATCCAGTATTCCGACGGCCGCACCGTCAAGCTGGAGGAACACTTCGACTCCCCGGACCACGCGGCCAATGTCATCCGCCGTATGCTCCAGAACTCCGGCAAGGTGCTGGACAATGCCAGTCCCATCATCACCTCCCGTCTGGCCAAGAACATCCGTGTTTCGGTCATTAAGACCCCGGTGCTGGACGAGGACGCGGGCGTCGCGGCCTCCATCCGAATCGTCAACCCCAAGAATCTGACCAAGGAGGACTTTGTGGGCAGCGGCACCGCCACGGAGGAAATGCTGGATTTCCTGTCCGCCTGCCTGCGCTACGGCGTCTCTATCTGTGTGGCAGGCGCGACCAGCTCCGGCAAGACCACCGTGGCGGGCTGGCTCCTGTCCACCATCCCTGACCGCAAGCGGATCTTCACCATCGAGGACGGCTCCCGTGAGCTTCAGCTCATCCGGGAGCAGAACGGCAGGGTGGTCAACTCCGTCGTCCACACCCAGACCCGCGACAGCGAGAACGAGCGGCAGCGCATCGACCAGATCGCGCTGCTGGACATCGCCCTTCGTTTCAATCCTGATATCATCGCTGTGGGCGAGATGCGCGGCCCAGAGGCCAATGCCGCCCAGGAGGCCGCCCGCGTGGGCGTGGCCGTTCTCACCACCATCCACTCCAGCTCCAGCGAGGGCACTTATCGCCGCATGGTATCCCTGTGCAAGCGGGCCGTGGATACCCCTGACGATACACTCATGGGCTATGTCACCGAGGCATATCCCATTGTGGTCTACTGCCGCCAGCTGGAGAACAAGGAGCGCCGCATCACCAATATCTCCGAGTGCGAGATCCTACCGGATGGGAGCCGACGGCTTCACAAGCTCTACGAGTACAACATTACCGAAAACCGTCTGGAGGGCGACCGGTTCATCATTGAGGGACACCACCAGAAGTGCGAGGAGATGTCCGAGAGCCTGCAGCGCCGCTTTATCGAGAACGGTATGCCCCGCGGTGAGCTGGAGCAGTTCATCCAGGGAAAGGAGGAAACTGCATGACAATGATCCAACTAATCGCCTGCATCGGCATGATCGCCGGGCTTTTTATGGTGCTGGGGATCTCCCCCACAGAAATGAGCGACAGCATCTTCTCCCGGCTGACTGCCGCCCCCGGCAGCATCCGGGCGGATATCAACGAGACGACCAAGCGAAAAAAGGCTGGCTTCTTCCGCCGGGAGATCACGGAAGCCCAGGCGGTGCTGGCCGCATCCGGGCGTGAGGGGAAGTTTCCCATGGTGTGCATGGCCTCCCTGGTGCTGTTTGCCCTGGGCGCCTGCATCGCCATTCTTGCCGGAAATGCCTTCCTTGTCCCTGTGCTGGCCGTCGGATTTATGCTGGCGCCGTTCTGGTATGTCAAGCTGACAGCCGGCAGTTTCAAAAAGGATGTGGCCGCAGAGCTGGAAACGGCGCTGTCGGTCATCACCACCGCCTACCTGAGAACAGAGAACTTCCAGCAAGCCGTAGAGGAGAACATCCGCTACCTGCACCACCCGGTGCAGGATGTGTTCCAGCGGTTCCTCACCCGCATCAAGCACATTGACCCGGACATGGACGCCGCACTTCATGACCTGAAATATGCCATCGGCAATGAGGTATGGCAGGAGTGGTGCGAAGCGGTGATGGCGTGTCAGACAGACCGCAGCCTGAAAAGCACCCTGACTCCCATCGTCAGCAAGCTGTCGGACATGAGAGTAGTCAACGGAGAGCTGGAAAATCTGGTCTTCGGCCCCCGCAAGGAATTCGTCACCATGGCGATCCTGGTGCTGATCAATATTCCGCTGGTGCGGTTCATCAACACCGATTGGTACCACACCCTGGTAGACACCGTTCCCGGCCAGATGGTCATCGCCGTCTGCATCGCAGCCGTATTCGTGTCCTTTGCCTTCGTGGTGAAGCTGACGCAGCCTATTGAGTATCGGAGGGTATTCGTCCATTCGGATCAGC